>NZ_JQKS01000001.1:0-261026 GCF_000746145.1 Methylobacter sp. BBA5.1 | reverse complement strand
ACGGTATTTAGTCGATGTCATCCATCCGCACGCCAAGCGGATTACCTTGGTCATGGATAACTTGAACACGCACACCGGGGCTTCGCTTTATAAGGCCTTTGAACCACAAGAGGCGCGGCGAATTTTGGATAAACTGGAAATCCATTACACGCCCAAGCACGGCAGTTGGCTTAATATGGCGGAAATCGAGTTGAGCATCTTATCAAGACAATGTTTGGATCGGCGCATTCCGAATCAAGAGGTCTTGAAAAACGAAGTCGCTGCCTGGCAAGACAAACGAAATTCGATTTCAAAACCCATGGAATGGCAATTTACCAATCAAGATGCTCGGGTAAAATTGAAAAAATTTTATCCGACAATACAACAATGACTAAGTACTAGGCTTCCAGCTAATTTAAGTCTGAATCATTAAGGATAAAGTTCAAGGACTAGTCAAAAGCAGCAGGTTTGATTTTATTTACTATGACTGGTGTTTAATTGTGTAACTGATGTTACGCGGCCAGCTGAAGTTAGATCGATTCAATTTACACGCAGCATCAGTCAATAACTCATCTTCGCCATGCCCCCTGAATAAGGGCCAGGCTGCATCAGCCCCGCGCTTTCAAGCGTCAAACTCCCGGTTGTTTGCTCAATGCCGGCAAGGTTTTGTTTTTTATGGATTACCTGCTACGCTTGTTGATTCAGTCATGTCATTTACAGAGCTCACTTTTGCCGGCCATGGATCGTTATCAAATCAAGGAATGCATACACGATAGAGGCTGGTACCGGCTCTATCGGGCTGTGTGCCGGCGGCACTGCCATGAAGTGGTGCTTAAATATCTGGCCGACAGCCATCCTGGGCCGGCCATGCTGGCCTGTTTCCGTTCGGAATATCAAATCTTGCGGCACTTGGCCCTGCCGACCGTGATCAATGCCCTGGCCCTGGAGGACCACGGCCGGCAGCTGATACTGGTGCGCGAATATTTTCCGGGACAATCCTTAAGGGAGTACGCGGGCGGGCAGGCATTGCCGATGGATGCCGTTTACCGCTTGATGGCGGCGCTCGCCGAAACGCTGGACGCGATCCATCGGCGCGGCATCGTCCACGGCAATCTCAATCCCGACAATCTGTTGCTCGATCCGGAGCAGATGCAGCTAAAGCTGATCGGCTTCAGCTGCGCGAAATTCATCGACCAGCTCGATGAGGAAACGAATCCGTCCGCGCTGCCGGTGCGATGCATCGATTATCTGGCGCCGGAACAAAGCGGACGCATGAACCGGCGCGTCGACGGCCGCGCCGACATTTATGCGCTGGGGATCATCCTGTTTGAATTGTTGACCGGTCGAACGCCGTTTGCATCGGACGATTCCATCGGCCTGATTCATCGCCACATTGCGCAAAGCATCCCCGACCCCCGCCAGTTCCGCCCGCAACTGCCGGAAAGCCTGGCGCGGGTCGTCATCACCATGCTGGCCAAGGATCCCAATGACCGTTATGCGACGGCGGCGGAGTTATTGGCGGATATTGCCGGCTGCCGGCAGGCGATGCTCGCCGGCGGGGCTGTCGACTCCGACCGGCCGGCGATCTTGAGGATTTCCGATCGTTTGTACGGGCGCGACGCCGAGCTTGCGCAATTGGCTGAAGCATTTGCCGGTTCGCGGCGCGGCCAGGCCGTGTTGTGCCTGGTCGCCGGCCGATCCGGCGTTGGCAAAACGCGGCTGTTCGAGGCCTTCGGCCGGCAGGTGCTGCCGACCGACAGCTATGTTGTCGCCGCCAAATGCGATCAATACCAAGCCAATCCCCCGGCGCGGATTTTTCCCGCGGCCTTCCGGGGATTGCTCCAGCAATTGCTGGGCGAGAACGAGGAAACGCTGGCTGACTGGCGGCGGCGACTGGTTGACGGATTAGGCGGGGAAGCCCAACCCGTCGTCGAACTGGTCCCGGAACTGGAACTGCTGCTGGGGCCGCAGCCGGTCCTGCCGGAGCTGCCGGCCGGCGAGGCCAATACCCGGCTGAAGCGGCTGTGGGTGCGGTTCGTGCAGACGTTTTGCCGGCCTGACCGGCCATTATGCCTGTTCCTGGACGATGTGCAGTGGGCCGAGCCGGCCTTGTTTGAGTGGCTGGAGCCCATGCTGTTCGACATCAGGCATTTGCTGCTGATAACGGCTTACAGGGACAATGAGGTAACGCCGGATGGCGCACTGGTGGCCCTGGCGGATAAATTGCGCAACAACGGCCGTCCGGTCGAGACTGTCGAGCTGGCGGAGCTGCCGGCCCCGGCGTTGGCGGAGATGATCGCCGATTCCATCCCGCTCGGCGAAGGCTCGGCCGCTGAACTCTGCAACGCGATATACGCCAAGACCCAGGGCAACCCGTTCTTTTTCGTCCAGTATCTGCGCGAGTTGCAGCAGGATGGCGTCTTGACCTGCCAGGCCGGGTCCGGCAGCTGGCGCTACGATAGCGACAGGATCAGCGCCATCGGCATCAGCGACAATGTCGCCGAATTCATGTTGATGCGTTTCGCTTCGCTGGACGAGTCGGTGCGTGAGCTGCTGAAAATAGCCGCCAGCATCGGCAGCGACTTTGACGCCGGGTTGATCGACGCCGTGTTCGGCGGACAAACCTCTCCGCGGGAGAATCTGGAGGCCGCCGAGGCATTGGGGTTGCTGGTGAAACTGCCCGGCGGCGGCAAAACAGGCAAGGAACGTTATGTTTTCTCGCACGATCGCGTGCAACAGGCTGCCCATTCATTGTTGGCCGGGCATGAGTTGTTGGCCAACCGGTTGAAATTAGGCCGCTATTGGGCCGGCAAGGCTTTAATCGGCCATGACCGGGAATTGCTGTTTCGGGCGGTCGAGCATCTCAATGCCGCGCAGGCGTTGATTGTCGAAAGCAAAGAGAGGCGCCGCCTGGGCGTCGGTAACTTCAAGCTGGGCCTGTGGACCAAGCGTCGAGGCGCGTTCGAGCAGGCGCTGCCCTTTCTGCGGCATGCCTCGGCGATACTGGCCGAGAATCCGCTGGGCTTCGGCGGTCTCGCGGCCGTGATGCGCCATCGCGCCGAATGCGAGCATCTTTGCGGTCATCATCAAACGGCCTTGCAGCTTTTCGGGCAGGCCGTCGAGTTGGCCCGGTCAGACCTGGAAAAGGCGCGCGTCTTTGAACTGATGATCCAGTTTCATGCGGATCTGGCGCAGTTCGACCAGGCCTATCAGGTCAGCCGGCAGGCGGCGGCCTTATTCGGTATCGATCTGCCGGCACGCTTCAATCGCCTGGCCTTTTTGGCCGACTTCCTGCGCCTGAAGTACCGCTTGCGGGCGTTCACTGTTGATGATTTGCTCGCGCTGCCGGCCGTGCACGACGCCAGAATGGACATCGCCATCCGCTTGCTGTCGGCCACTTTAAAGGTGGCCTATCAGTTGCAGCCGGAATTATGCGCGGCGATATCGGTGAAACAGGTCGGTCGCTGCCTGCAACACGGCAATAATGCCGAGGCGGTGATCGGCTACATGGTGTTCGGCGTGATTTTCCTCGGCGGCGTGCTGGGCAATCATCAGGCCGGCTACGACTACGGGCGTTTGTCGCTGGGCCTGTTGGACCGCTACGCCAATCAACGGCAAAAAGCCGAAGTCCATTTCGTCTACGGCTATTTCGCCCATTCCTGGACGCATCCGGCGGCGGATACCGAAACCTACTGGCGCGTCGCGCTCGAATCGGGATTGGAAAGCGGCGACTGGTTCCATAGCGGCTGCGCCTGTTGCGGACTGGCGCAAAGCCAGTTCATGCGCGGGGTGCCGCTGGATACGCTGTGCCATGACATTGACGGCATGCTGGCGACGCTGAAACGCATCGACAGCCGCGAGCATGCGGGCGTGCTCCGGGGCATACGCCAGGCGGTCCGGAACCTGCGCGGCCATACCGATGCGCCGGATTCGTTCGGCGATGCCGGTTTCGACGAAGCCGCGTTTGTCGAGTCCTTGGCCGAGTACGGCTCTCGGCATTTCGCGCATTATTATTTCGTCAATAAAATGCAGTGCCTGTATTTGTGGGGCGAATACGACCGCGCCCTCGAACTGAGTCGGATCTCCGCCGGTTATCTGAAGGATTCGGCGGGCATGCTGCATGCGGTCGAACATCATTTCTATACGGCATTGATCCTGGCCAGGCTGTATCCGGGCAAATCGCGCGACAGTCGCCGCAAAACCTTGCGGACTGTTCGCCGCACCGAAAAAAACCTGCGGCGCTGGGCGCGGCGCTGCCCGCAAAATTTCCTCAGCCGCTGGCATTTGCTCGGCGGCGAGATTCATCGCCTGCGGCAGCGTCCGGCCCTGGCGGTGGTGGCGTATCAGCAGGCCGCCATCGATGCGGAAGCGAACGGGCAATTGCATCTGGAAGCCCTGGCCAATGAACTGGCCGCCGGGGTATATGCGGAGTTGGGCCAGGACAGGCTGGCGCGCTTTCATTTTGAAGAGGCCGGGTATTGTTACCGGCGCTGGGGCGCGAGCGGTTATTTGCAGCGCTTCAATTCCGTCCACGGCCAGGCCCGGTCTTCGTCTCATGCCGCGCCGGCCCGGCAAGGCACCGCCCATGTTCTGGATACCGTGACATTGATCAAGGCCGCCGAAACCATTGCCGCGGAGCGGCGCATGCCGCTTTTGCTGCAAACCCTGATGCATATCGTGATCGAAAACGCCGGCGCCCAGCGCGGCGTTTTGCTGTTGCAGGAAGAGGGCGGGCTGATGGTCCAGGCCGAAGCGGAGATTGATGTGCGGGACGTGACGGTGCTGCAGCGGCTGCCACTGTCGGCTGCCGCCAGCCTGCCGCATAGCGTGATCAATTTCGTGGCGCGCAGCCGGGAAACCGTGGTGCTGGAAAATGCCGGGCAGAGCACCGTTTATGGTCGTGATCCGGCTATCGTCGAGCGCCGGGCACGCTCGCTGCTGTGCGCGCCGCTGCTGATGCGCGGCGAACTGCGAGGCGTGCTGTATCTGGAAAACAATGCCGCCGATGCGGTGTTTACCGGCGAGCGCGTGTTTCTGTTACAGCACTTGAGCGGCCAGATCGCCATTTCCATCGACAATGCGCAAGGCTACCAACTGCTGGAAGACAAGGTTGCGGAACGCACCGCGCATATCGAAACCCAGAAAGCGGCTCTGGAGGACACAAATCGCGAACTGCAGGCGCGTAATGCCACGATTTCGGCGCTTAACCAATGCTTGCAAAGCGAAAACCAGGAGCGCCGGTTGGCGGAACGGGAATTGCAGAAAGCCAATGAGGAGTTGCAGCGCCTGGCGACGGTGGACGGCCTGACCCAAATCGCCAATCGCCGCCGTTTCGACGCCTGCCTGGAAAGCGAATGTCTGCGTTTGCAGCGCGATAAAACGCCGCTGGCGCTGATTTTGTGCGATATCGACTATTTCAAGGTGTTTAACGACCGCTACGGGCATCAGGCCGGCGACGCGTGCTTGCAACGCGTCGCGCAGGCGATTGCCGACGCGTTGCGGCGTCCCGCCGATCTGGCGGCCCGTTACGGCGGCGAGGAGTTCGCGGTGATCCTGCCGCAGACCGATGCGCAGGGCGCGATCCAGATTGCCGATTCAATCCGCCAGGCGGTGACCGGTTTGCGCATCCCGCACCAAGGCTCGCAGGTGGCCGAATGCGTGACCGTCAGCATCGGTATCGCCAGCGCAATGCCCGCGTATCAAATTTCTCCGTCAGCGTTGATCAAGGCCGCCGATGATGCGCTTTACCAAGTCAAGAAAAGCGGCCGCAACGGCATCGTTCAGATAGCGCTCGCCTGACAGGCCGCGCGCTGCTTTCATGCGCAATGGCCAAATCATGACGCTTAACCTGCTATTTTCCCGATTGTTGCTAAGCTTAGGAACGTGAATGTTATAACGCTCGCGACCGACTTGTCTTTCCGGCCATCCTCAGCAATGGCGGGTTTTATTTCATTCTCGTTCCTTATCACCGGCAGATGCTAAGGATTTGGCTAAAAATGACTTCCTGAAACTGGAATCCTGCATAGGATGTGCCGGTCCAAAGCGGGCGCTCCAGGCGGCGCAGTGAAGCGCATCGTTCGCGAGCGATGCGCCTCCTGTCGTCGGCACATCCTATGTTTAAACAGGGAAATTATTTACGACCAAATTTTAAGTGCCTGCCGTCGTTCATTACATGCAATTATCGGGAGTTCAGCGATGCAGTTCAGAAACAACAGGCCATTGATCGTATTTTCGGCAGGATTGGCGTTACTGCTGGGGGCGGGAGCCGCCCAGGCCCTGCAGCAAAAAACGGCGGCAATGGTGGACCCGTTTGCGGTCAATAACGGTCAGATTCCGTCCAGGGTCGAATACGAGGGGCCGCTTTGGCGGTTCAATCACGCCTATCCGCAAACGCCGCCGAATGCCGAGCAGCCGTGGCAAAAAGTTTTGAATGGCAAGCCGCTGACCAAGGATAACGCCCATGCCTATATCGAGGCGCTGAAAGAAGCCGTCACCCGGGACATGCGGGTGATGGTGACGCGGCCAAAGGAATGGAACGCCACGACGCATGAATGGTACAGCATGCCGTGGGCCGGCGCTGCCGTGGATAAAACCGGCTGGGAGGGCAGGGAAGCGATTTACGGTACTTATACCGGGCAGATCCTGCCGGCTTCGACGTATGCAGAGTCCGGGCTGAAAGTCGATATCCGCAATTACGCCACCATTTATTACAACGATGTTGCCGCTTACACGCTGCACCGCGTCTGGCAAAAATGCCGGTCGGGGCAGGGACGTTGCGTGCCGACGCTGCACAACAATGCCGCGCAATTCGATGAAGGCTCGCTGGTGGTCAAATCCGCCGGCGTCAATGCTTCCGGCGAACAATGGCCGGTGATGCAGGGGGCGGCGAAGTGGCAAATCTATCGTCCGCCGTTCAACCTTGACGGCACCGTTCCCAACGAACCGCCGGTAGTGAGCGATATTTATGTCGGCATTTTCGACATCATCGTCAAGGATAGCGTCGCCGCGCCGGAAACCGGCTGGGTGTTTACCACACTGGTTTATGACAAGGACGCGCCGGGCAAGGATGCCTGGGATAAAATGGTGCCGCTCGGCGCGATGTGGGGCAATGATCCTGAGGTTAATTCCGCGCGGAATCCCGGGCAGCCATTGCTGGAAACCTATATCAATCCCGCGGCGCCGGCTTATGCCAAAGTCACCCTGGGGTATGGCGGCCGCATGTCGGGGCCGTTCGACATCGCCGTTAAAACCAATGTCAAAGTCGATGGCATGATCGTCGCCAAACTGCCCAGTTCCTCCTGCTTGAGCTGTCACGGAACCGCCAGTTTCCTTCCCGGATCATTTCTGCCGCTGACCTTCTTTTATCCGGTGAAAATGCCGGTGATCGAGGGCCAGCCCTGGAACATGTACACGCCCGGCTCGGACGAGTGGAACGAATGGTTCAAGAATCGGCCGGGGACCGTGCCGCAAAGCCAGAAGCCGGGCGCGGTGGCGCTGGATTACAGTACCTTCATGGAAGCAGTGCTGATGAACTATGCCGCCGTCGAATCCGAGAAAAAACCTCAGATGCTGAAAAGTATGGGAGAGGATTTCTGGGCGACCTGGCGTAACTGGCAGAAAGCGAGAAGGCATTGATACGATGACGGATGTTACGCGCGGGGTGGCGTAACATCCGTTCCATGGATATCTACGGCTTTTCCTCGAATGCGTCCGCCGTGGCCGGGTCGGGCTTATGGGGCCGATGCGTGAGGTTGGGGCAGAAGCGCCGTTTTTTGCCTTCAAACTCCCGGCTACAGTCGGTCAGCCGGTGCTGATAACATAAAACACAGCGGTTCAGCCGGCGCTGGTATCGGCAATAAGCCCACATGACCAGATGGTCAAGGCGGTCGAATTCGGCTTTATTGCCTATGGCAAGCACATATTGCTTGACGTGTAACACGGCATAAAGGCGCCGCGCTTGGTTTATCAGCGTGTCGTTATCCATGTTTAATCACTTCTCCAGTCGGGTTCGTCAAGTTGTCGCCAGCGCCCATCGGTTTCCACGCAAGCCGTTTCAGGCAGACGGATAAATGTCCTGCGTGAACAGGGTGTCGCCTTCGATGTCTTTCAAGGCGACTGTCATCACCCGGCTGTCGCCGTCGATATCGACCTGGCCGAAGAACTGGAGTCCCGACAAGGGCGACTGGTTGGGGCTGGGCGAGGCTTTTTGAAAGATCAGTTGCGGCCCGAACGTATCGTCAAGCGGATGCGGACAGAAACTGCCGGCATTCAGCGGGCCGGAAACAAACTCCCAAAACGGTTCGAAGTTTTTGAACCGGGCTTTGCCGGGATCGTAATAATGCGCGGCGCAATAGTGGACGTCGGCGGTAAACCAGACCGTATTGGCAATGCCTTCCTGTTTGATGAAGGCCAGCAACTCCGCGATTTCAAACTCGCGCCCCAAAACGGGTCCGTCACCATTGGCGAAGTTTTCAAACTGGTGCCGGTTTTGTTCATCGAGGCCGTCCGGCAACTGTAAGCCGATCGGCATGTCCGCGGCAATCACTTTCCATACGGCCGTCGAATTTTTCAGCCCGGCTTTCAGCCAGTCCAATTGCTCGCGGCCCAGATAGGCGGTATCGGCGCCGGGTTGCGTCTGGCGGTTATAGTTATTGGGTCCGCGATAGGAGCGCATATCCAGCACAAACAGTTCCAGCAGCGGGCCATACGGCAGTTTGCGGTAGATCCGCTGGCTTTGGCTTGCCGAATAGTAGCGAATGGGCGCATATTCCAGGGCCGCGACGGTGCCTTGCGTCTTGAGTTCGGCGATATTCTTTTCGACATAGCGGGCATCGCCCTGCAAGTTTTTCGAGGGCGACCAGTTGTTGGTGATCTCGTGATCGTCCCATAGCCAGACGCATGGGACTTCGGCATTAAAACGGCGCAGGTTATGGTCCAGCAGGTTGTATTTGTAACGGCCGCGAAACTCATCCAGCGTCTCGGCGACCTTGGTGACTTCCGGAATGACGATGTTGCGCCAGACGTCACCGGTCTCATGGACGGGCTGGGATTCCGAAATAGGGCAGTCGGCATAAATGCTGTCGCCGCAATGGATAAAAAAATCGGGGTCGGTCAGGCGCATGGTTTCATAGATTCTCATGCCGCCGATGTCGGGGTTGATGCCCCAGCCCTGGCCGCAGGTATCGCCGGACCACAGGAAGCGGATGCTTTTCATATGCGCCGGGGCGGTACGAAAATAACCGTGGCCGGCCTGGCTCAATGCCCGGTGATTATTGCTGTCATGAAACATGACCTGAACGAAGACATCCTGTCCGGCAGGCAGTCCGGTTAAATCGATGCGGGCGGTATAGTCGTTATGTACGGTGGCCAAGGGGCCTTGTATCAGCTTTGCATCGTTAAAGTCGGGGTTAAAACTGTAGCCGACAAGCATCCGGCCGGGGCGGTCGGCCCGGCTCCAGACGATCGCCCGGTCCGACAGCACGTCTCCAAATTGAACGCCGTGCGTCAATTGGGGTTGGACGGACAATGACGTCGGATTCAAGGCGGCGGCAATATTGCTTAATCCGGTGCATGAAGGGGCAACGCCGGCGCCCACGGCAAGACCTGCGTTTTTGATGAAGTTACGGCGGGATTTTTGATAGTCATTCAACATAACACAAGCTCTGAATTTGAAAATCAGGCTGTATTATTCAAGCGGGTTATGACAGGGTAATGACGGTTGAAAATAAAACCGGGACGTGGTGTGGTGTTTCGGGTCGAATGAATTCGCTCTCACAGAGAGCCGCAAAGGCCTCGGCATCAACCGATATTACCTGGGAATGCGCTCTGGAATAGCAGGTAGAAACGGTAATAAGGATTTGGCCGTCAATAATGTCCCTGTTTACATAGGATGCGCCGACGACAGGAGGCGCATCATTCGCGAGCGATGCGCTTCACTGCGCCGCCTGGAGCGCCCGCTTTGGACCGGCACACCCTACAAGATTCCAGTTTCAGGAAGTCATTTTTAGCCAAATTCTAACCTGCAGGTGCGGATTTCCTCGTCAAAGCACAATTGGCAGAGTAGTAGGCCAAGTCTACCCATAGGTCATAAAAGCGCGAGCATAACCCGATGCACCATCGGTATCAATCTTGCCGCAAAATGTCTTTCACCGCGCGCATGGCGGCATGGGTTGCGCCGTTGGAGTGGGTGTCCTCGGTGAAATCACCGGCAAAATAAATGCGGCCCTGGGGCTGTCTTAACGAATCGGAAAGGCTGTCGTAGCGCGAGCGGCCCACAGGCCAGGACGCGATGGCGCGGGGATGATAGCGGTAAAAGGTCATTTGCCTGAACGCTTGCCGGAAACCGGGCCACTGTTTCTCGAAGGCGTCCAGCAAGGTAGCCTGAATATCTTCCGGGCTGCTGAGCCGGGAATTGAACCGTTCGGCATAAGCGCCGGTGACCAGTAGGTTCAATAGCGCATCGTTGCCGTTTTCAAAGTTGCCTTCATAAATCACGCCCAGGGGGCCATCGGAAAGGATAGGCAGAACGCTCTCGCCGTCATGCGTCCAGAACCGGCTGGCCTGGCGGTCTACCCGCACATGGGCGGTAAAGTAGGCGCCGCCTGCCTGCGTTTGTATCGCCTGTTGCCGTTCCGCGGACAGCGACGGGCTGAACTGGATATCGTTGAGCCTGAATAAGGGCACCGCGACAATGACGTGACGGGCGCGGTAAACATATTGCTGAAAGCTGCCCTGGTCGGTCGCGGTGACTTCGACGCCGGAGTCGGTCGATCTGATGTGGGTAACGAGCTGATTAAGCCGTATAGTGTCCTTGCCGATAAAGTCGGCGATCGCTTCCGCGGCGCGCTGGTTGCCGCCTATGACGTGATAAGGCGCCTGTCCTTGCCCTGAAAAGATATGCCATTCGGCGATGCCGTCGAGCGCGCTGATTTGATCCCATGAGGTGGCATACTCGGGTTCGGTTTCGATGCGGACAAATTCCAGGGCCTTGGGGGACAGCCCGCTGGTGGCTTGCATCCAGTCGGCGAAAGATATGTCCTTGAGCGCCAGGATTTCATCGGGCAGAGGCCGGCTGTCGAGCTGCTTATAGAGCGAGGCCATTTTCCGGTCCCAGTGTTGGTAGGCGGCCATTTCCCCGGCGCCAATCACCGATTCAAGGAATGCCAGGTTGGAATCGTGCAGGAAAGGATACAGTTTGCCATGATAGTAAAAGCTTGAAAAACTGGTGTAGAAAGTCTCCAGCGGAATATTGAGCTCGCGCATGATGTCAACGGCCGGGTTGCTTTCCCAGAATTCCTCCAGCCCTATCTCCGCATGGGCATTGTCGGCGTATGTGGCGGTGCGGATGCGGCCGCCGATATGCGGACTCATCTCGAGTATGACAGCGGATTTGCCGGCTTTTTTCAGATAATAGGCCGAACTCAAGCCGGACAGGCCGGCCCCCACGATCAGCACGTCGGCGCTATTGTCCCCGGCCAGCGCCCAGCCGGGCCGGAAACCGAGCGTGAGAATCAAAACAGCTAATAATGTAAAGCGGTATACGCGGGAGGGGAATTTAACCATCATTTGCATCGCCATTTGGGTTGGAATTAAAAACAGTCTGTAATTATGCACTCAAATGACTGAATGTGTGACACAGCGGCTGCAAGACCGATTGAATAGTTGGCTTAAATGTGGCTGCCTGATTCGGGCGCCAAAAGACTTGTCAGGGACGGGGAAAATTCAATTTCGCGGGGGCGCGCTATTCAGGTTGTCACATTCGAGTCATATTGTTGTCATATGCTCGAGGTTTATCGAATGACAAGGTAAAGGTCAACAACCGGGCAAGACATGAACTATTCCACGACCGTGCACGCTAAGAATTTCAACTTCCGCAATCTGCGGACCTTGATGGCCAAGGCCTCGCCCCGGCGGGCGGCCGACGAACTGGCCGGCCTGGCCGCGGATTCCGATCTCGAGCGGGCGGTCGCCCAGCGGCTATTGGCCGAAGTGCCGCTAAAGACTTTTATTGAGGAGCCGCTGATCGCGCCGGAACACGACGAGGTTTCCCGGCTGATCCTGGACCGGCATGATGATGAGGCCTTTGCTCCCGTCGCGTCCTTGAGCGTCGGGGCATTTCGCGATTGGCTGCTGGCGGACCGTGGCAATTTGTCGGCGCTGGCGGCCGGGCTGACGCCGGAGATGGTCGCTGCGGTCAGCAAGATTATGCGCAATCAGGACCTGATCGCCGTGGCGCGCCGCTGCCGGGTGGTCACCCGCTTCCGCGACACGATCGGCCTGCCCGGGCGCCTTGCCACGCGCCTGCAGCCGAATCATCCCACGGACGATCCGCGCGGCATCGCCGCCAGCATCCTGGACGGCTTGCTCTACGGCAGCGGCGACGCCGTTATCGGCATCAACCCCGCGACCGATCATCTCGACAATGTCCATACGCTGCTGAACCTGCTCGACGAGATCATCAGCCGTCATGAAATCCCGACACAGTCCTGTGTGCTGTCCCATGTCACCACCAGCATGGAACTGATGCGGCGCGGTGCGCCGGTCGACCTGGTGTTCCAATCCATCGCCGGCACCGAAGCGGCCAATCGCGGTTTCGGCATCGATCTGGCTCTGTTGCGGGAAGCCCGGGCCATGGCCGAGTCGCTGGGGCGCGGCGGCCGCCATCTGATGTATTTCGAAACCGGCCAGGGCAGCGCGTTGTCCGCGAACGCTCATCACGGCGTCGATGCCCAGACTTGCGAAGCGCGGGCCTACGCCGTCGCCCGGGAATTTTCGCCGCTGCTGGTCAACACCGTCGTCGGCTTTATCGGCCCCGAGTATCTGTACGACGGCAAGCAGATCATTCGCGCCGGCCTGGAGGATCATTTCTGCGGCAAGCTGCTGGGGCTGCCGATGGGTTGCGATATTTGTTACACGAATCACGCCGAGGCGGACCAGAACGACATGGACAACCTGCTGACCCTGCTCGGCGTTGCCGGATGCAGTTACATCATGGGCGTTCCGGGCGCCGACGATATTATGCTGGCCTATCAGAGCACCTCGTTCCACGATGCCCTGTATCTGCGGCAAGTGCTGGGCCTGAGGCCCGCGCCGGAGTTCGAGGACTGGCTGGAGAGGATGGGCATTTTCGATGGCCGGAACCGCCTGGCGGATGGGCAGGCTGCCACGCCATTGTTGAGTCATTTCCCGGTGCTTTCGGAGGAGCCGACATGAATGATTCCTGGCACACGCTGCGTCGGTATACGCAGGCCAGGATCGCCCAGGGCCGGTCCGGCTGCGGCCTGCCGACCTCGTCCTTGCTCGATTTCCAGCTCGCCCATGCGGCGGCCCGGGATGCGGTGCGCCAGCCCTGGGCGATCGACCGCTGCGTGCGGGCGGTCGAAGCGCTGGGGCTGGAAGCGCTGAGCCTGGCGACGCCGGTCGCCGATCGGGTGCAGTATCTGCAACGGCCCGATCAGGGGCGCCGCCTTGACGAGGCGAGCCGGGAGCGGCTCGAGACCCGCAGTCGCGAGGCGATCGATGTGGCGCTGGTCATCAGTAACGGTCTGTCGTCGACCGCGGTCGACCGCCACGGCCCGGCGCTGCTGAACACGATCGTCGAGGCGTATCGGCGCAACGGTCTGCGGCTCGGTCCGGTCTGCCTGGTGCCCAACGGCCGGGTGGCGCTGGCGGATGAGATCGGCGCATTGCTTGGCGCGCGCCTGGCCGTGATCATCGTCGGCGAGCGCCCCGGACTCAGCGCCGCCGACAGCCTGGGCATCTATTTGACCTACGCACCCCGGATCGGCAATACCGATGCCGAACGCAACTGCATCTCCAATATTCATCCGCCCGAAGGCCTGTCCTGCCAAGATGCAGCGGCGAAACTGGCTCATCTGAGCCAGGAAGCCCTGCGGCGTGGTCTTTCCGGCGTAGGGCTCAAGGATGACATGCCGAAATGGCTGCCTGATTCAACATTCACCTGAGAGCCGGTCTCCCGGCTTCTGGCCGATGGTTTAAGATTCGAGCCCCTGACTTTTGCCGATTGATGAGCGGTGATTTTTCGTCGTGATGTTCAACTATAGCCGTGCCGCTTTCAATGAAGTTACTGGTATTTGTCTGCGGAAATCCTTCGATATTCCTGGTTTCGGCATGATTTTGCGTTTTTAAAAAATTGTAAGTAATCGCTTCCGGGTTCGACTGATGCATTAGAAAAGCGATTTGTCTCTCTATAGCGGTGCAGGGGCACGGTCTTAGGATTTAGCTAAAAATGACTTCCTGAAATTAGAACATAGGATGGGTTGAGCAAAACCAGGCGCTCCAGGCGGCGCAGTGAAGCGCATTGCTCGCGAACGATACCCTAAAGGGCACAAGTGCGCCTCCTGTCGTCGGCACATCCTATGCTTAAATTAGGGAAATGATTGACGACCAAATCCTTAGTGGCAGTTTTTTAGTAGCGCACTGGCTGAATCCAGTCCGTTTAGTATGCAAAATTAGCGGAACGCAAGTACCGGCTCAGGTCAATCAAAAAATGAACGAATGCGATATAGCGGTATGAAGGCGTCAATTGAATGGTTTCGCATCAATACTTTGGATTAGGAAGTGGATTTGGTTTTTCAACGAATATTTTTGTTATGGTGATCATTGAATCATTCATTGATAAAGATGTCTTTGATCTTAAAAATTGATCGTAAAAGTTATGTTGTTAACAACCGTTGCCTTCATGAAAAAAAGCGATGGCTGTGATTTTCGCTGGAAAAGTCGCCGTTGAGTACAGGTTATTGTGCTTAAATTATTAATTAATAAGCATTTTTACATGGATCATAATTATGAAAAAAGTCATGTCTTCTTTGCGTTCATCCGGGGTTACTGGTGCTGGACTAGGTTTTCGGCGAGAGTTCTTGAGTGATCTTGAAAACGAGGTTTCGCCTGTCATTGACTTTTTTGAGGTATCACTGGAAAACTGGATGGATGTCGATGGCAGGCTTGGTATGATTTTTCGGGATTTCACCGAACGGTATACTTTTGTAGCGCATGGTCTTTCGCTGTCTTTGGGCGGTTCGGCTCCGCTGGATGTCGATTTTTTGCGCCGGATGAAAAATTTTCTAGACCAACATCAGTTTGCGTTTTATACGGAACATCTGAGCTTTTGCAGTGATGAAGGTCATTTGTACGATCTTTATTCTATTCCCTTTACCGAAGAGTCCGTGCAATACGTGGCTAACCGGATTCGCTTGGCACAGGACATTCTCGAGCGGCCTATTGCGATTGAAAATGCGGCATATTATGTTAAGCCCCCGTTAGCGGATATGAATGAATTAACCTTCATCAACGCGGTTTTGGAGGAGGCCGACTGCGTTTTTCATCTGGATGTCAATAACGTTTATGTTAACAGCATCAATCATGGCTATGATCCCTACCTGTTTTTGCAAGGCTTGCCCGGCGCACGTATCGTTTATGGCCATATTGCCGGGCACGAAACAGATAGTTCCGGCGCTCTTGTTGATACGCATGGGCAAAAAGTGATCGATCCGGTTTGGAAACTATTGGCTCTGGCTTATGAGTCTTTTGGCGTATTTCCTACCTTATTGGAAAGAGACCTCAATATTCCGCCGCTTGCCGAATTATTGACCGAGGTTGAACAAATCGCCGCGCTACAGGATTTTTATAACAGGGACTTAATAGGCGGTTTGTTAAAAACTGATAACGGAGGATATGCGGCCGAACTTAAACTCCGGTTTCAAGCCTCGCAATGACGTTTTCAATACGTCCGCGCCGCTGGCCCCATTCCCTTGTCAAACGGCTTGTCGGCATGATACATGACGCGGCATGCCCGGTTACTCCGCAACTGATTCATCAACCGCTTGGCCGTCTGGTTAATAAATGCCAACCAGCGGATTGTCTTGCCTGGTTAAGCTGAGGCGCTTCGACGCGGCGACCACGCGAGCATAAAAAATGAATAAACCGAGCGGTATTCAGGCTTTAGGCGTTGAGCTAAGGTTCAGGCTGTTTTTGCAAGGTTGCCAACTTTGCTTGAATACGGTTGCGGACAGCATCCGGCATTAAAATATCCTGACAATGCCTATCGATGGCGCCTCGGCATTTGCCTTTACTCCTTATCAATCCAATGAGTTTCCAGTCAGGTTAATCCGTCTTGAACCGCCAGGTCCGGGTAACGTTTGATGCGAATGTTGATTCCTTGGCCAGCCTTTGCTCGGCAGCTAATAAATAGCGATCGGGCTCATGATAGTATAAGGCGTTTGTGCGTCCTTTATTTACGCAATCCATTCTGACTGACATTGATTCTTTAAGCTTGAGAATGTTCGGTTTAATCAGGTTGTAAGCAGTGTCAGTCAATGGTGCCGTATAAAGACCAATAATATTTTCTACATATTTTTGTAAGATTTTAATGATTGATGCGACCAATTAAACTGGATTAGCAAATTTTTATTAATGTTATCTTAAGTTCGTCCCAGGTCGATAAATATGCATGCTGATAATGATAGTATCACCCAAAAACAAGCTAAAACGGTCATGCTGGTTGATGATCAGACATTGTATAGGGAAGCCTTGGCCAGCCTGATCATCACATGCCCTCATCTGGATGTAATCTCTCAAGTTGGATTTAATGAACAAACCTTGGAGACAGCCCGCGATTTGAAACCTGATATCATTTTAGTGGATCCTTGTTACAACCACGAAGATAACATTCCATTCATTCATCGGTTAGTGTCAGGGTGTAAAGAGAGCCATATTTTGTTGATTTCATCGCCTTGCCGCAGCAATGTTTATTTTGATTTTATTCGGGCCGGTGTATCAGGCATTGTATTAAAAACCCAGAGCGCCGGAATTTTGCTCAAGGCAATAGATAGAGTTTTATCCAATGAGTTATGGTTTGATCGAACCTTATTAACTTCCGCCCTGCAAGAAATTGAAAAATCGAATCAGATTGCAGAGTTGCAAGAAAATGGCCTGGCTTGTTTATCGAAACGTGAACGGGAAATCGTTAACCTGGTTGTAAATGGGCTTAATACATTATCGATCGCGAAAACCCTGCATATCAGTGAAAAAACGGTTCGCAATCATATTTACTCGGTCTATGGAAAGCTTGAAGTCAGGGATCGACTGGAGTTGGCCCTTTTTGCAACCCGCAACGGAATCTCTCCGGCATCCTCTCAATAAATAGTTTTATTAAGGGCATGATGTTTGCGCTCTATCGATAATGCATCGCTTGATTCCTGCTATCGATTTCTCTGCTGAATCCTCCTCAATCTCGACTTTTGCTTGCCTGAATAAAACTCAAGTTGTTCTCCAAATCTTCAACTGGCGTTTGAAAAATAGGTGAATAGCACTCAGTACATTAGGTTATCTATCATGAAAATAATGGGTAATCTATCCTAAAAAAAATGAGCCAAATCCCTCAAGACAACGGCTAAACCAAAATGTTAGATTGCTAGTGACCGGAATCAGCTTCACGTTCCGGTCTTAAAAAATCAACAAGAAAAAGCGCTTTTCGGGAATTTGAAAAGCAAATAATTTTATTGAAAAGATTGTGGGGGGAATGTTTATGGCAACAAGACGCGATGTTTTAAAGTTTGGAGCGGCCGGCGCCGGTTATAGTCTTCTGGCGCCTAAAATGAGTAAGGCTGATCTGGTATTTCCCGACGGGTTTATCCCGAGTATCGTGGAAGCGCCCAGTCCACCGGTAAGGCCATTTGTCGTACCGTTGAATGTGATGCCGATAGCCAAAAGCGTGAGTAAGAATTTTTTATCGACCGCGGCGGGTGGCGGAATGGCGCCCGATCCCCAACGTCATCAACGGTATCATGAATTTGAGCCGAAGCAGTTTTACGTCAATTATCTCGAAGAATTCCTGTGGCAGTACCACACGGATTTTCCTTACAATCTGGGATCCTGGTCCTGGGGCTTCCGCGAGCCGGGTATGTCGAAAGGCATAACTCCCGGCATGACCTTTCATTGTAAGTATGGCGATCCGGTATTCGTGCGGCGCATCAATAATTTACCGACGGTAGGCGCGGGAAATGTGCGCTTTGCCCTGCCCAGTCCAACGATACATTTGCATAACGCCCATACGGCGTCGGAAAGCGACGGGATACCGCAGGATTACGTCAACCCCGGCGAATTTTGGGATCACCAATACTGCAATTTCCCGGCAGGTTTCGACAAGCGTGAAACCCTGTCTACCTTGTGGTACCACGATCATCGCCTGGATTTTACCGCTCCTAACGTGTATGCGGGTTTGAACGGTTTTTATCTGCTTTTCGATGAAAAGGACGCCAACGATGAGACAAAAAAGGGCACCTTCCGCTTGCCCAGCGGCAAATACGATGTGCCGCTGATTCTGCATGATGTCCAGTTCGATCAGAACGGGCAGGCCGTCTGGGACTTTTTCAATCCCGAGCCGACCGGTAATGACCTGCCCAGCGCGCTGTATACCACGCACGGCATGATAGGCGACCGCTTTACCGTCAACCGGATCATTCAGCCCTATTTCACCGTCGAGGCGCGGAAATACCGTTTCCGTGTTCTGAACGGCGGCCCGTCCAGATTGTATGACCTGTATCTGCAAAAAGAAGGCGGCCCGGACAAGGGGGAGCAATTCTTTGTGATTTCAACGGACGGCAACCTGCTTCCCCAACCGATAGAAACCGACAAAATCAGGCTCGGCGTTGCGGAGCGGCACGACATCATCATCGATTTCTCCAAATACAATCCCGGCGACTCTATCTATTTGGTCAATCGCATGGAAATACGCGAGGATGGCGCGGGTTGGACCGGAAGACAGCTGGACCAGGGCGATCAAATCATGCGTTTCGATGTCGTCGCGGCCACCGGCCCCGATCCCAGCCGCATACCCGACCACATGCGCACGCTTCCGCCCATCAAGATGGGTACAGTCAGAAGGGAACGCCTGTTCGTTTTCGATTACGACAACGGTTTGTGGACGATCAACGGCAAATTGATGGACCCTAACAGACCCGACGCCTTGATCGAACAGGACAGCGCCGAGATCTGGACATTCAGAAATGCCGGAAATACCTGGATGCATCCTATTCACAGCCACTTCGAAGAGTTCCAGATACTGGAAATAAACGGAAAACCGGTGGATCGCAATGATGTTCGGCATGCCAGAAAAGACGTGGTCATGCTGGGACCTAACGAGGAAGTGAAATTTTACTCGCGCTGGCGGGATTTTCTCGGCAAACACGTCATGCACTGCCACAACGTCGTGCATGAAGATCATGCGATGATGATCCGGTGGGACATTGTACCTCCGGGTGAGGGCGATTAACTATGCCTGTTGTAACTCACAGAATTTGACTCGCACGAGGTATTTATGAATAACAAAAAAGACCAGAAAGTTTCAGCCCATCCGATTTCCAAAATGGAACTCAGAGACCTGCTAGTAAAAGCCCTGTTGCCGCCTCCGACCCAGGGCAGGGGCGGTAATCAGTTTCCTGATGTGGGAGTGACTTCGCACACCGGCAAGGCTTACCGTTTTTACAGTGATTTAATACGCGACAAGGTTGTATTGGTGCAATTCATGTCCATCGACAGCCAAAAGCATTTTCCATCGCTCGAACATATTTCTCAGATAGCCCAGCGCTTGGGGGACAAACTGGGCAATGAGGTGAGCCTGTATTCGATTACCACCGATCCTGAAAAAGATACCGTGGAGAGGCTTGCCGCCTATGCCGGGGAACATGGTATACCGGCGGGATGGCATCTGCTTCGTCCCTCGGAAGATGATTCCAAAACAATCAGCGGCCGGTTTGCCAGGCACCTATCCAGACACCATCACCATGAGGGCATTAATATGCGCATGGTTCACTATGGAAACGGCAGCGTGGGCTTATGGGGCGCTTTTGCCACTGACGCGGACCCGGATATGGCGGTAACGCGCCTGGGCTGGCTGCAAAACGGCAGCCCGGCAGGCAGTGGGATTAAGCGCGCCGGGCCCGTGGACCTGACCCGGCTCAAAAAAGACAAACACAGCAACCGCGATGTTTAAATCATCTTCGTCTTATCAATCCGCGATTCCAGAAGTACTTTAAGGAACGGAGTTCAACTATGTCAGAACAAAAATTCAGTTACAGCCGTCTGCTGTTAGCCATGACGATTTCCTTAGGCAGTGTTGCCGCGGCGAGCGCCGCGGACTGTCTCATGCCTCAACCGATGCCTCCCGAAGCTCAGGAATCGTTAACGGTAACCGACGGCGTGAAAACAACCACCATTATCACTCCGGAAAATACTATTTTCCCGAGTCAGGACCCTTTCGCCGAGCCGCCGGGAAGCAATCATCTGCCCACCGTCTACAAGAACGTTTGCGATAGCAACGGCGTCGAAGTGCCCAATACCCTGCCGTCCACGCCGGAGCATCCCTATAACCTGCATCCCGATCCTGTCGTTTCCGAAATCGATAAAACCTCGCCTACGGACGACTTGGCCATGGCTTTCAAGAAGATTAAGGACTCGAATGGGTCAAATGCCGCTGCCGTGCAGAAGGCTATCGATGTGCTGGAGGGCAATCCGATTCCGGGCCGGAATTATAGCGGCATGCCGATGCTGCATTACAACGGCCCTGATAAAGTAAAGCATGTTCAGCCCATCTTTGAAAATGGCGTCAAAGTTGGCGGTATTGTCGAGATTCATCAAATCTGGTTCGACAGCCATATCGAATCCGACACTAACATGATCGATCCCAGCGATGTGTTGGATGTGCCCTGGACCATACACTATAAAATCGATACGCTGAACCGCGGACATGAGGATTTCGCGCCGATGGTGATGTATTTCGACGACCCCGCACTGAGTCCGCCGGGGATGCCGCCGATGCCCAATGTCTTGATGGACCAGACATTTTTTCCGATGGAGGACGGCACCCGGACCGAGTATGAAATAAAGATGGCGCCGGGCAAATATTATAATTTGAGCTATCACTGGGGCTGGCGCAGGCATCCGCCAAGGGTTCAGGTTGCCGAAAACGCCCGAAAAATGTTAGCAGGCAAGACATTGGTGCAATGGGAAACCTCTGTTTTCGGCGAACATCCGACGGCGAGCGAAGCGGACAAATTGGCGGCGATCGCTAAAATAGGCGATCTTGCGCCCGCCAAGCGCATGTGGAACACCTTGCGGTCAATTAAATCGAATGGCAGTGCTTCCTCAGAGGATGTCGCGGCGCTCAACCGTGCATTCTATCAGTGGCAGGACCGGAATAAACTGCCGGATGGCGTAACAGTCGATCCGGATAGCGACTGGACGCTGCTATTCGTCAACAATACTATCTATGGCCAAATGAAAGGTATTACCGATGACAGCGCTGTCATCTATCCCGATTGGAAACTCAGAGGCAAAACAGTAAAAATCAAATTGCTGAACGGGGACCATTTCGACCATGCCTACTTCAATGTCGATTTCGGCGGCAGGCGCGGTTGGGAAAATACCTTCCAGTCCACCGAAGCCATCGGAGGGGCTGGACAATGGTTCACTTTCGGACGCGCTCACTGGTGGGTTAATGCCGGCATGCCCACATCAGGCAAGCCGAGCCTGATAATAACGCCGCCCGCAATGGGTTCAGGCGACAACACTGTCGTCGGCGAGCATAATCTGGTCATGCAAATGAATTTCGAACCTTCGCGGCGTATACGCTGGTATCAATTCGACCCTTTGCATCACGATATTGCGGTGTGGTCGATTCATTAACCGTATGATTTAAAGCTATAACATAACCGTTGGAAATCGGCGGCGCTCTTGTATTGAACAAGGCGCCGCTTATCTGTTTTTATAGGGGGGATAATGCATTTACGATATCAATGGTTTCTTGGAATTGTCTTTTTATGGCTTTATGGGGAAAGCGCATTAGCCGGCGATATCATGCAGGGCTGGATGCTATCCGATCCCAAGCCCATGGCCAGCGAGAACCCGACTCGACAATCCAGCGAAGAGCATGCAAAACCTTCGGTTAAAAACTATACGCGTAGCGAGGCCAGATACGACATACCTGACTTGCAAATGGTTGATAAGGAAGGCAGCGCTGTCGACCTTCACCAATTGATCGATTACGGCGGGCCGGTCATGGTACAGTTCATCTTTGCAACCTGTTCCACCATTTGTCCGGTGCTAAGCGCTTCTTTCGCCAGCGCCCAGCCCGAACTGGACGCATTGGCCGGCGATGAATACCGCCTGATTTCCATATCGATCGATCCCGAACAGGATACGCCCGAGAGACTGTTCGAATACGCCAAACGCTTTAAAGCCGGAAAAAACTGGCATTTTCTGACCGGCAGCCGTGACGATGTCTCCAAGATATTGAAAGCCTTCGAAGCCTCTTATACCGGAAATAATAAAATGTACCACAAGTCGCTTACTTTCATGCGCTCCGGGCCCGGTGCCAACTGGATACGAATCGAGGGGCTCCTGGGCAGGAACGATATGGTCATGGAATATAAAAGCCTGATCGGGTTACCCGGCCCGTCTAAGGAACGGGAATTATAAAATTCACGTTCCTAAAGATTAATGGCCAGTTGTTTTTCGGCATTATTTCTCTATTCAGCAATAACTAAATTAATGGACGCCAGATTGACATCATCCTCGCTCATAAAAAAGGGCTTAAAACTTTTTTTTGTAATTTTATTGCCGCTCGGTGGCTTATGGATTGCGCACCATTATTTTAATGTCTTCCGATTCGATAATTCAGCGATCGGTGAACGGATTTATAATCAAGGCATCGACTCTTCCGGCAAGCCGCTGCAAGGCCAAACCGAGGGCGACATTGAATTTAAAGATGCCCATTTCAATTGTGCTCAATGCCATCGGCGCAGCGGTTACGGTTCCAGTGAAGGCGGCAACTATGTTTTGCCGGTAACCGGCGCCAGCCTTTTCAATCCCCGCCGTTTCGATCGTGCCGATCTGTTCAAAAAATTATTCAAGGAAAGCCAGTCCAAACTCTTTTGGGCAAGAATGCGTTCTTCTTACCAGCGGCCGGCCTATACGGATGAATCCTTAGCGCTTGCCATACGCGAGGGCATCGATCCTTCAGGAAGAAAATTAAGTTCCTTGATGCCGCGTTATAAAATCAACGATCACGATATGGCGGGCTTGACGGCCTATTTAAAGAATCTTTCTTCGCACAACGATCCCGGCGTGGACGAAAACACGATTTATTTCGCGACTGTGGTCAGTCAAAACGCCAATGCCGACAATAAGAATGCGATGCTATCGACCATCGAAAAATTCGTGGAATGGTTGAATCTGGAAACCAAAGGCAATCTGGATCATCCCAATTTTTCGCCGAGTTATCGTTCCGATTTCGCCAAGGCCTTCCGCATCTGGAATCATGAGGTTTGGGAGCTTTCCGATAACCCCGCGGAATGGCCGAAAGAATTGGCGGCGCACTATCAGAAAAAACCGGTATTTGCCTTAATCGGCGGCATGGCGGAAGGCAACTGGGCGCCGATACACGAGTTTTGCGAAAAAAACAGCGTGCCTTGCCTGTTTCCGTTAACCCAGTTACCGCCGGTTGAACAACCGGGCCATTATTCCATTTATTTCAATCAAGGGCTTTTATTGGAAGCCAAAGCGATCGCCAAGTATCTGCTGAAAGAAAAAAAACCGGATCCGGCAGCGCCTATTGCCGTGTTTCATGCGGACGATGTGGAAGGAAGCAAACCGGCGCGGGTTTTTATCCAAACGCTTAGTGCCGACAAGGCGCTCGCCGTTGAAAGCATTCCTGTAAAGGATATGGAAAGTTTTCGGCTTGAATGGACAAAATATATGGAGAGCCACCCCCGGATCGGCAAGATTGTCGTTTGGCCCGGCAAACTGGGAAGCGCGATTTTAAGCGAACTGGCAGCCCGGGCTCAGACGATAGAGCAAATTTTTCTGCCGTCGGAACTCTTGCAGGCAGATTTGACCAGCGTTTCAAAAGAGCTTGCGCCAAAACTCTATTTCAGCTATCCCTATGAACTGCCCACCGCCTATCATCCACGCGCATTCAGAGTCAGAGCGTGGATGAATACCCGAAGACTGCCAATTTCCAATGCCAGAGTTCAATTCAACACCTACTACGCATTAAATTTATTGCAGTATGGGCTCGAACATGTTGTCGATCATTTTTCGCGCGATTATCTGCTTGAATACATTGAACATGAAGCGGAAAACGCGCTAAATCCCGGCACATTTCCGAGATTAAGTCTTGGCCCCGAGCAACGGTTCGCTTCCAAAGGCGCTTACCTGGTGCAATTGGATGCTTCGGGAATGCAGCCGGTTAAACCTGTCAGCTCCTGGATCGTTCCATAGCAATCAAATGCTCCGAGAGCGCTTCTTGCATTACGCGATCAAAGTCATATTTTTGACGTCTTTAACGTTAAAAAAGGTGTCAAGCCGCCGCATAAATTCAGGGCAAAGGCGAAGACATATCGCTCAATTTTCTCGTCTTAATTTTTTCGTTCTGTAAGCAAATATCTTATTGATCGACTAACAGGCATCATTCATTGTTATGCAAAGGAATCCACGCTTGATTATTCAATTAGAGAGAGCCGGCCGGTTACAGACATCAGTATTAATAAAGCCGTCATTCGAACGGGCAGGGAGCGCATCTTGAAAGCATCAAGAATTGTGTTGCTCTTGGTCATCGCGGCTTTGATGGCGGCTTTTTTCATCTTCGATCTCGGGCAATACCTGACTTTGGAAGCCTTGAAATCGCGGCAGGCGGCCATTGAATCCTACCGCAGTGCCCATCCCGGTTTATCTGTCGTGATTTATGCCTTGCTCTATATCGCCGTTACCGGCCTGTCGCTGCCCGGTGCCACGGTATTGACCCTGGCGGGTGGGGCCGTTTTCGGTTTACTATGGGGCACGGTGATCGTGTCCTTTGCCTCGAGCATCGGCGCGACGCTGGCTTTTCTGGCCGCGCGGTTTTTGTTCCGGGATGCTGTTAAATCGCGTTTTGGCACCCGTCTGCAAGCGATCGATGAGGGCATTAGCCGCGACGGTCCTTTTTATCTGTTTACCCTGCGCCTGGTGCCGCTTTTCCCGTTCTTCATGATCAATCTGGCGATGGGGTTGACGGCGCTTCGTGCCTGGACATTCTACTGGGTTAGCCAGGTCGGCATGCTGGCCGGGACGCTCGTCTACGTCAATGCCGGTACCCAGTTGGCGAAAATCGAATCGCTGTCCGGTATATTGTCGCCAACCTTGCTGGGCTCATTCGCGTTATTGGGACTGTTTCCGTTGCTGGCCAAAAAAATCGTCGAAACCGTTAAAGCGCTTAAGGTTTACCGTCAATGGCATAAACCCGAACGTTTCGATAATAACCTTATCGTGATCGGTGCCGGTTCCGGCGGACTGGTGACAGCTTATATCGCGGCGGCCGTGAAAGCCAAAGTCACGCTGATCGAAAAGCATAAAATGGGCGGCGATTGCCTGAATACCGGTTGCGTGCCGTCGAAGGCGCTGATCCGTTCGGCCAAATGGCTGTCTCATCTGAAGCGCTCCGAAGAATTCGGCATCAAACAGGCCAGCGCGGAATTCGATTTCGCCGACATCATGGAACGGGTGCAGTCGGTCATTAAAACCGTCGAACCGCACGATTCGATCGAGCGTTACACGGAACTGGGTGTTAATGTCATCGAGGGCGAAGCCAAAATCATGTCGCCCTGGGAAGTCCGGATCAAAACCGCCGATGGCCTTCAAGTCCTGAGCACGCGATCGATTGTCATTGCCGCGGGCGCGCGCCCGTTTGTGCCGCCCATCCCCGGTATTGACACTATCGGCTATGTGACGTCGGATACCATCTGGCATTTGCGGACATTGCCGCAACGCCTGCTGATACTCGGCGGAGGTCCGATCGGCAGCGAACTGACCCAAAGCTTTGCCCGTTTCGGCAGCCAGGTCACCGTGGTCGAAATGGCGCCGCGCCTGCTGATGCGTGAAGACCCCGAAGTATCCGAAGCGGTCATGGCGCGTTTCAAACGGGAAGGCGTCGATTTACGCCTGGAACACACCGCGAGGGAATTTATTGTCGAAAACGGCGAAAAAATCCTGATCGCCGAGTACCAGGGTAAGCCGGTCAAAATTCCGTTCGACCAGGTGTTGGTCGCGATCGGCCGGGCAGCCAATATTAATGGCTACGGCGTCGAAGAATTGGGTATTACCTTGTCGCCTCGGAAAACCATCGCCACCAATGGCTTTCAGGCAACTAATTATCCGAATATCTACGCCGTCGGCGATGTGGCGGGACCTTACCAGTTCACCCATACGGCCGCGCATCAGGCCTGGTATGCCGCCGTCAACGCCTTGTTCGGCCAATTCAAAAAGTTCCGTACCGATTATTCGGTGATTCCCTGGTCGACCTTTACCGAACCTGAAGTGGCTCGGGTTGGCTTGAACGAACAAGATGCCAGAGAACAGGGCATTCCTTATGAGGTCGTGACTTACGGCATCGACGATCTCGACCGAGCCATTGCCGACGGCGAGGCGGACGGCTTTGTCAAAATCCTGACCCGGCCCGGCAAGGACAAGATTCTCGGCGTTACCATCGTCGGCGAACATGCGGGCGACCTGATCGCCGAGTTCGTCCTGGCGATGAAACATGGTATCGGACTGAACAAAATGTTGGGCACGATCCATATTTATCCGACCTTGGCCGAAGCCAACAAATACGCGGCAGGTGCCTGGAAACGCGCGCATGCGCCGCAAGGCGTGCTGCGCTTGCTGGAACGCTTACACGCGTGGCGGCGCGGGTAACTCAACCGGGAGGTATTGATATGACACTGTTATTGCTGATGATGGCTGTAGGTTTCCTCAGTTTCGCCAATGGCGCCAACGATAACTTTAAAGGCGTCGCGTCCTTGTACGGCAGCGGCGCGGCCACTTACCGCGTGGCTTTGTTCTGGGCCACGTTGACCACTCTGGCGGGTTCACTTTGTGCCTTGTATTTAGCACAAACGCTATTGATTAAGTTTTCCGGCAAAGGCCTGGTCATGGATAACCTGATCCAGTCGATTCCTTTCATTACCGCGGTGGCCGCGGGCGCCGGATTGACTGTGATTCTGGCGACTCGCGTCGGCTTTCCCGTATCCACGACGCATGCCTTGCTCGGGGCCATGGTCGGCAGCGGTTTGCTGGCATCATGGGGTGAAATGAATCTCACCGCGTTGCAGCATGATTTCGTGCTGCCGTTGCTGTTAAGCCCATTGGTTGCTGTAGTGCTGGCGATGTTTGTCTATCTGGCGTTAAAGCAGGTCCGGCAACGGTTGGGTATAGGCGAGCCGCTCTGTTTATGCGTGGAAAATGAAGCAGCTTTAAACAATGGCGTGGGAGCCATGACCATGGCGCAAAATCCGTCGATTAATCTCAGCATCGACACCGAAGCGGCCTGCGCCGACCGTTATTCGGGCAAGGTGCTGGGCATCAATGCGCAAAGCGTGGTGGATAAACTGCATTTTTTGACTGCGGGTTCCGTCTGTTTTGCCCGCGGCCTTAATGACACGCCCAAAATCGCGGCATTGTTATTGCTGGCGCCCTCGCTAAGCATGCACTGGGTCATCATTTTGGTCGCCGCTATGATGGCTTTAGGCGGTGTCATCAATGCGAGGCGCGTCGCCGAGACCATGAGCCACAAAATCACCGAAATCAGTCACGGGCAAGGTCTGGCCGCCAATTTGACGACCGCCTTGCTGGTGATTTTTGCCAGCCAATTCGGCATGCCCGTTTCCACCACGCATGTGTCGGTGGGCTCGCTGTTCGGTATCGGTCTGACCAACGGCAAGGCGCATCATCGAATGTTTGTATCCATTATATTGTCCTGGCTGTTGACCTTGCCCTGTGCCGCTTTGTGCGCCGCCGCTGTTTACGGCATGACCGGCGCGTTTGGCTGATCTATGAGCGGTCGGTTAATGGCGCGGAATGAGAAGTGCAATTATCCGCATGAGAATTGCTGTGGATAATTATTTAATTGTTTTGCCTTATACTTGGCATTCAATTTTCAACATTGTCTTCATTAGGAATGGATCAAATAATTTTAATAACAACGGGGTTAGTAAGATGACGCATAAATTGTCAACCCCTGATCAATGGTTGGATTTGCATGGGGATATTCTCTATCGCTATGCCTTTGCCCGGGTTCGTGTTCCCGAGATTGCTGAGGATTTGGTGCAGGAAACGCTGCTCGGTGCTCTAAAAGCCAATGCCGGCTACGCCGGAGAAGCATCCGAGCGGACCTGGCTGATCGGCATCCTGAAGCATAAGATAATCGACCATTTTCGAAAAGCCTCCAGGGAAAAGACGCAGGGATTTGCGGATCAATTTTCAGAGGATGCTAACAACGATTATTTTGACCGGCAAGGCGGTTGGCAAATCGATTTATCTTCCTGGTCCAAACCGGATGTCTCGTTGGAGCAGGAGCAATTCATCGACATTTTGCAGCACTGCATCGACCGGTTGCCGACCAAAATGGCTCAATTGTTTATGCTGCGTGAACTGGATGGCATGGCGAGCGAGGATATCTGCAAAATGATGTCCATTTCGACACTCAACAATTTTTGGGTGATTTTGTCGAGAGCGCGGCTTCAATTACGCCATTGTCTTGATCTGAAGTGGTTCAATTAAATAGAGGCTAATGAAATGCTAACCTGTAAAGAAGCCAGTTTCCTGGCTTCAAAAAAACTGGATGGTAAACTCGCTTGGCGTGAGCATTTAGGGCTTTACTTGCATATTTCGCTTTGCAGCCTGTGCCGACGTTATCTTCAGGATGTTAAAAAGCTGCGTTCAATCATGCGGGCAGCCGGAAAATACGATCAACTGCTATTGCCTGAATCGGTCAGGCTTTCCGCACAATCCCGAGAGCGCATTCAACAGGCTTTAAGAAACGTGTTGCAGAAAATGGAGCAATAATACTTACAGTTTTTGCGCTTTTTTATCATGATATTTAGAGTTAGCCGGGCCAGTGTAAAAAATATTTGCCCACGCTTGTAAGTAATCTTGCGTTTAAACGACTCAAAAAAACATGCGATACCCTGTGCCATTTACGGGTTATTGCAGAAATAACCCGATTTATATCCGGAGCCCATATGACCGATGCCGCCATCAGTGAATCTGTTCAAAATTATTACGGGGAGGTGCTTAAATCCAGTCAGGATTTGAAAACCAGCGCCTGTTGCACCGTCGACGCCATGCCCACGCATTTGCGTTCCTATCTCTCCGACCTGCATCCGGAAGTGGTTTCACGCTTTTACGGCTGCGGTTCGCCGCTGCCCCCGGCGCTTGAAGGCCGTACCGTATTGGACCTGGGATGCGGTTCAGGGCGCGATTGTTACTTGTTGTCCCGGTTGGTAGGCGAAACCGGTCGGGTGATCGGTGTCGATATGACACAAGCGCAGCTCGACGTTGCCAGGCGCCATTGCGACTGGCATGCCGAGCGTTATGGTTACGCGCGTTCCAATGTCGAATTCCTTCAGGGCCAGATCGAGGACCTCGCATCGATCGGCATTGCCGACAATGCCATCGATGTTGTCGTGTCGAACTGCGTTATCAATCTGTCGCCGGATAAAAAACAGGTGTTGGCGGAAATTTTCCGCGTGCTCAAACCCGGCGGCGAACTTTACTTTTCCGATGTCTATGCCGACCGGCGCATTCCGGCTGCGCTCAAACTGGACCCGGTTCTGCTGGGCGAATGCCTGGGCGGCGCTCTGTACTGGGAGGATTTTCGTCGCATCATGCAGGATCTGGGCTGTCCCGATGTCCGTATCGTCAAGGACAACCCGATCGCGCTCGACGATCCGGAAGTCTCGGCAAAAATCGGCATGGTCAATTTTCGTTCGATCACGGTCAGGGCTTTTAAAATGCCGTTGGAAGATCGTTGCGAGGACTTTGGGCAGGTCGCGGTCTATAAAGGCACTTTGCCTGAACAACCCCATTTTTTCGATCTGGATGACCATCATCATTTCGAAACCGGCCGGCCCTTGCGCGTCTGCGGCAATACCGCCGACATGCTCGGTGCCAGTCGCTATGCCGGGCACTTCGACATATGGGGCGATAAATCCACGCATTTCGGCCTGTTCGATTGCGCGCCGCCCAATAAAAGCCTGTCCGTCGAGTCTGGAGCAGCCTGTTGCTGAAGCCCGCGCACGCCCATGGTAGAACCGGTACGGACGGAGCGGTTCAACGGTGTCAACAAAGCCGGAAAAGAGGCTTTAAGTCATCAGGGATAGATTAAATTCTCGGTGGCGAAGCCCATCGATTGCGCCTGGTCGAGCAAGGATTGCAGGATGTCCGGGGCGAGGGTAGGTTCGCGCGCGAGGATCCACAAATAATCAAAACTGTTACCGGCAATCATGGCATAGCCGTAGTTGGCTTTGTCCAGGGCAATGATGTTGTAGCCGCCGTAGAACGGGCCGAAAAACGAGACTTTCAAGCGCCCGACATCCGTCGATTCGATAAAGTAGGCTTTGCCCTCGGCCGATTGGCGCTGCCCCGTGTCGGCGTTGTAACCGCTGTTCAGCACCCGCAACCCGCCATCGTCCCTGAGGCTGTATTCGGCCGTGACGTCGGTGAGACCGCGTTCAAAACTGTGGTCGAGGCGGGCAATTTCGTGCCATTTGCCGAGGTATCGGTTGACTTCGAAACCGGTGACGGGTTTGACGCCATGCGGCAGGCCGGTGCAACCGGAAATCAGGATCAGAAACAGCAATAGTAAATAAGGCATGGTTTAAGCTCCGGGTTTTTGAAGACTCTGAAACAGCGCTTTTGTCTGCCGGCTGCGCAGAGTGTGATCGATGATCGGCGCCGGGTAGTCGCCAGGCTGAGGTTGTCGGTGCCAGTCATGAATGACGGCGGCCGGGAAGGGCCGCAGTTCGGGCAGCCACTGCTTGATGTAAAGGCAGTCGGCATCGAATTTTCGCTGTTGCAGCCAGGGATTGAATAGGCGGAAATACGGTTGCGCATCGCAGCCGGTGGAGGCCGCCCATTGCCAGTTGCCGTTATTGATGCTTGGGTCGTAATCAAGCAGGTGCCGGGCAAAATAGCGCTCGCCCCATCGCCAGTCGACGAGCAGGTCCTTGGCCAGGAACGAGGCGGTCAGCATGCGCACGCGCGTGTGCATCCAGCCGGTTGCGTTCAACTGCCGCATGCCGGCGTCGATAATCGGAAAGCCGGTGCGTCCGCAGGTCCAGGCCTGAAAGTCATCGGGATTATTGCGCCAGGGCAGCGCGTCGTATTGCCGGTGGAAAGCCTGGCCGAAAACATGCGGAAAATGGAAGGCAATATGGGTAAAAAAGTCGCGCCAGTACAGTTGTCTGAGTAATGGGTGCTCCTCGCCCAAAGTTTCCATGATGCCGTAATAAGCCTCCCTGATCGAACAACAGCCGAATTTGAGGTAAGCCGATAAGCCGGTCGTGGCCGCCAGGGCCGGAAAGTCGCGCCGCCCGGCATAGTCGCGGTGTTGATCCATGTCGTCCAATAGCGCCAGGGCGGCTTGGCGTCCGCCGCGTTGCGCATTATGGTGCGGTTTTTTAAGCGTCTGGGCCCAATCGGCATTGCTGTCGATGGCGGTCGAGTTCGCCAGCCGTCCCGGACTCAAGGCGCGAGGCAAGGCGACGGGGAATTGTCGGGCCCGTTTATAAAACGGCGTGAATATCCGGTAGGGCTCTTGATTGTCTTTGCAGACCTGTTCCGGTTCGGTTAATAACAGATCGCTGGCGCTGTAAAAGTCAAGTTCAAGCTGTCGGCAACATTGCTGCAGTTGGGCGTCGCGCTGCAGGCTGAACGGGGTGTAATCGCGATTGACAAACACGGCCTCGATCGACTCCGCGATTTGCAGCCGGCTGATCACGTTTTCAGGCCGGTCATGGAAATAATACAAGGTGCCGGCCTGTTCGGCGATTTGCTCTTGCAAGTCGTCCAGCGCCTGCAGCATGAATTGCAAGGCCGGCTGGCTCTGGTACGGATGCGGTTCGATTTGCCGCGGATCGAAAACAAACGCCGGTATGACCCGTTCGGACTGCGCCAATGCAGCGCTCAGGCCGGTGTTATCGAACAGGCGTAAATCGCGGCGAAAAATGAACAGGGCTTTTTGATATCGTGCCATCTGGAGTCTACAGGTTTTTCAGGATACCAAGGTAGACAGTTTTCAGCTGCATTTCGTGAACTGCCGGAGAAAAATTGTTTTTTACCGGTGAAAATGCCTGTGAATGGATGAGCCACAGGCACGCTGGCATTCAGCCGGACCGGCTATGGACAGGGAGGATAGCTTCATGGCGCGGAACGCGCGTTGACGGGGGCCGGGTCCAGGCGGAGGCAGGCGCCTGGCCGTCCAGGCGTTTACCCGCGCCCGGACGGCCATTGAGGCGTGTTTAGCTTTCTACATAGCGGTCGAAAACCATTTGCAGCATATTCAATTCGCCTTGCTCCGGTTTGCACCAACCTTGAAATTGAAGGTCCTGCAATATTTGTTTGCCCTGCTCATCGTTCTCCATGTCTTGCAGGATAGGGCCTAAAACATCGCCTTCGGCCTGCAGGTAAGGGGCGATGCTGAATAAATGAAAGGTAAAGTTGGTGTCGCTGGCATCCAGTTGCCGTACGTTTTTGCGGCTTAGCGATGACAGGTTCTCGTAGGTTTTTTTCAGTACAAACAAAAGATCGGCCTGTTTCCTGATCAGCATTTGCAGCGCCTTGATTTCGTTGCCGGAAAAATGATAGTTGAATTTTGCCGAATCAACACCGCTTTCATCGCATAAAAACCGGCCCAACAGATAAACGAAACTGGCTTCCGTGGCGGTGACGACATTGGCGGCTTTCATATCGGACAAGGTCCGTTTATCGTCGGAACGGCTGAGTATGACGACTTCATCCGCCTCGGCGATCGGCCGCATCAACGGAATAAAGCCTTTTTTCATCATGGCGCAGGCTTCGAAGGGCTTGCTGAACAAGATATCAGGCGTAATATTTTTAACATCCTGGGCTTGTTCAAAATGGATGACTTTTTGCATGCGCCGTTGCAGATAGGTATTCAATAAATACCAGCCGCTCAATTGGCTGCCGGTCTGCAGACTGGCGACAAAATTCAGTTTTGATTTGTTTGCCGGCGTTTCGCTGTCGGCATCGGCCTTGTGAATATGCGCGGGCGGCGCCGGATCAATCATTTTGGTGCCGGAGGTCTCCTGACCTGTGGCACCTTCGACAAAGCGTCCCAGGCCGGTGATTTTAAACAGCATGCTGACCATTCGGTTGAGATTCTGCACTTGTACGCGCGTGCCGTTATTTTCCCATTCCTCGAAAAGCTTCAGTAATAACGACAAGCCCATGGAATTGACACGTTCAATATTGCTGAAGTCGAGCATGACAGAGGCGTCGGCAGGTATTTCGACGAACACGCTGAAGGCGGGCGTGGCATGCGCGTCGATGGAGCCCGCGCAATCAAAGCGGTATTGGTTGTCGTTCTTGGAAGTCTGTTTGATTGTTAGTGAAGATGAAATTGTCATTATTAGACTCCTACCTTGTTTTCAGCATCGTATTTGCTGTGGTATAGAAACTGAAATCCGGAACTGGTATCCATGTTAACCGGACTGCTCAGATCCCATAATGTGGTGACTTGTGTTTTTTGTTGTGGAAAGATGCGCACTTGAAAATAATCCGACAAACGCCACAGCATATACAGCCCGGCGCCGCCTATGCCGGCTTCAACGCCTGAATCCATGGCATGGGAGATGCTTTTCAGGAATACGGCGGGCGTCAGTGTGCCCCAGTTATCGGTCACCATCAGGCCGATATGTTTATCGGTCAGGACGACATCGATGCGCACTTCTTCATGTTCCGAGAGTTCGCGCGATACGCCTTTTTGATAATAGGGCACGCCTTTGCCGTCGCGTGGCGCCGCATACAGGCTGTTTTCAATCATCTCATCCATGGCCACGACCAGGCTTTCCAGGTGCTCTTCCTGAAGTATTTGCTGGTCGGCCAGCCAGGCCTGTATTTCCTCCATGATAAACAGCTTGTCTTCAGTATGCGTTAATTGAAAATGTTTTTTTAGTGGGGAGGTAGGCAACAAGGTATACAAGTCATCGTTAACCGAATAGTGATGCTGATTCAGCAATTTTTCCCAGCCTATATCCACGCAGATCTTGTTATGGCGCGGCAGGACGCGGCAAATGCCATCCTGGCTGAATCGGGACAGAAGGTCGGCATATTCCTGCTCGGCAAAAAACACCACAAATTCACGGGAAATGCGCGGGATGGGATGATCGCCGCGACGATAGAAGGTATCGGAGAGACGGATGATGTCGCTGGCTTCTTCCGACGAACTGGCTACCGGCATAATGCGGTCACTATGGCTGATCAGCATGATGGTGATGTCGTCGGTAAAGGCTTGTCCGACGCAATGCTGGTTCAATGCTCCCATCAGGCGGCTGCGTAAAACTTCCGGTTCGGCATCGCCGCACTGGTTAAGAATGTGCTCCAGCCTGTCGTATCCGAAGGCCTCGCCATCCGGCGATTCCTCTTCCACCAGACCGTCGGTAAACATGAAAATCCGGTCGCCCACTTCCATCTGCAATTCAAGGGAAGGCGTGAAATAATCGGAATCGATGCTTTTGCCCAGCGGCAGGCCCGACGCTTCCAGTATTTCCCAGCGTTGCTGCTGGTGCCGCCAGAGATAAGGCAATACATGCCCGGCATTGGCAAAAATCAGTTTGCCGGTAATAGCGTCGAGCGTGACACAGGCCATTGTCATCAATAATGATTGATGCGCCGTGGCCAGCATGGTTTCGTTTAACGATTGCAGAATTTCAGCCGGGTTGCTGACTCCCGTGTGTATCAGGGGATAAACACCGGCCTTCGCGGCACTCACCATGGTGCCGGCCGCAACCCCGTGGCCGCTGACATCACCGACCAGCAACACAGTCTTGTGTCCGTCGACGACATAATAGTCATAATAATCACCGCCTACTTCACTGGATGTCAGCAGGTTGGCTTCTCCCAGGATACCGGGCAATTGGATGGTGGGGCTTGGCAAAATGGAGCGTTGCAATGTCGCCGCAAGGTCGACTTCGCCTTTTAAACGGGCGCTCATCTGTTCCAGTTCGGCGTGTGTCTGATACAGCTGGAGTTCTGCCTGTTTACGCTCGGTAATATCCAGTCCCGTGGCCAGGAACATGATCGGCCGGCGGGATCTTGAGTCATGAACGACCGTCGCATGCCAAACAACATTGATGGTCTCGCCGCTACGAATCATCATCTGCGTTTCAACTTCATCCGCGAATTCGATGGAACCGTCCATCATGCCGTCAAACAGCTGCCTCAAAACCGCTTGTTCATGCTCTGGAATGAACTGCCCGAAGAAGTCCTTGCCCTTGATTTCCTCTTCTTCCCAGCCAACGCTTTGTTCAGCATGATGGTTGAACAAGGTTACTTTGCCTGCCGGATCAAGGCCGATAATCAGCGCTTCCGCCGTGTTGATCACGTTGTCGGCGAAGTTCTTTTCTTCCTGAATTTTAAACGTGGTTTCCTGCAGTTTTACAATCAGAGGCCTGAGTAATACGGAGCCCACCAGCGCCAGGGTACCTAATGCGATAATAAAGATGATGTTTTGCAGACTCATCGTGTTACGCAGTTTGTGTTCGCCCAGCTTTTGATAGGCCGTGGTTGCTTTTTCAATGCCGTCCAGTACGCGTGGCGACAATTCGTTGTGCAGTCTGAACAGGGTCGCCTGATTCAGTGGTTCTTTCCTGGTCGAGGCATTGACTATGGCTTTTGAAGCTTCGAGATAATTGTTAATCCGGCGGCTCAGTTCGATGGGTTCTTCAAAAAATATTGAATTCAGTTCCGCCGGTAATTCGCCTTTTTCACGCACCAGTTTGGCGCCCCTGCGCACAAAACGGTCGCCATTTTGCAACGTGGCAAGATTGTCTCTGAGTAGAACCTGATCATTGATAATCTGGCTGCGGATAGCGTTAATCTTGCCGGGATCGGTGACGTGGTTGAGTTGCAGGGTTAAAAAGTTGATGTCGCTGACTAAATGGTTTTGATCGCTGCTCAGCCTGACCAAAGCGATATTCCCTTCCTGTTCTAATAAATCCGTGGTCAGAATGAAGTAGGTCAAACAGTTAACTAGCGCCAGAACCGACAAAACGGTGATGTACTGGCTCAGCAAATAAGTGATTATTCGTCGAAAAGTTTGTTGCATAAGGGTTCCTCATTTTTTTTATTATTATTTCTTTATTTGTTTTTTTTGATGATTTCTAATTAATCCAGATAATGAGTGCCCGACCTCAAAAGACGAGGCAGGTAAATATCCCGGCACACTGGTTTTAACTGGCTATATGCATGTCTCGAGTAAAGGCGACATTCACAAGCCGGTATTTGGCAATAAATATAAGTTATTAATATCATTATATTTATTTTAAAAACATCTGGTTTTCATGCCGATTTGGAGAGGCATCCGGAAACGGCAAATTTGGATTCAAATTATTAAAAAACAATGTATGCGTGGACCCTTCAATACCACGGAGGCGTTTAAACGCTCATATCCAGACGCTTCCGCACTGATAAAAATCAGACTGTTTCCGGTCTTTAACACAGCGAATATGGATACTCGCCAAAAAATTCAGCTAAATTGGCATGGGATGCCAGTGATGACAAACCGATAGCGGCTAACTGCTTACCGATAGCATTTAATGCTTAGGGCAGTTTTACGAGCCTGTATCGTGTAAAAATGTAACCCTGCATGTCCTGGCGCTAGAGCGATTACCATGCAACGCGAATACACAACTCAGACTTCACCCCTCTGCCGGCAATATTGCCGAGCAAAGCAAGGACTTATGTCTGCGTACCCGATGGGGTCAGTCGGTTCGAAAAGCCTTTGAATCAAGTGCTGTTATCTGGCCATGCGGGAATTCCGGTTCCACTAGGCGCTCTGGCATTCTAGAGCCAAAGTTGGCGGTCTGATCCAGCTTGATGAAGACTTTTAAAAATTGTCGGAGTTTATCTCTCTTTTTATTTGAGGCTAATTTGTGAACAAAACCCTTCTTGTCGAAATGGTTGTGTTTTATTTCACTACTTTAAAGCGTTAGGCAAGCACTTCTGTATTTATCCGCATGCAGGTGGAAGCTTCTTATCAGCGCTTTTTCCGTGTATGGATTGGCTTCGCCTTAACTTTTTGACAGCCCTGTCGGCCCTTAAGCCCGGGACTTAAGACGCATGGATTTAACGGGCTGCGTTTCATGTTGTTGAAACAGAGCATAAACCCAAATGAAGATATTTTCTAAAATGGTTGTTGAGAAATGTGAACCGCATCACAAATTAAGAGTGGGCTCAGTCATTAATCCGGGTCGGAAACAGCGGCTGAACAGGCGAGGGAGGAACGGGGCAAACCCGTTTAATGGCAGGTTATTTTCTGGTAGTTCGGTCGGCGGAATAGGTGCTTGTTATTAACCTTACTTATTATAATGTTTTTATTGCGGTAAGTGTAGTAATAAATTTCTTGGCTTACACGATGCATACCTCGGTCTATGACGGATAATGTTGCTTGTCAATAATGACTGATAATGCTTAAAGATTCCTTAAATTTTTAAAACGCTTCGGTGTGGCTTTTAAATGGCGCGCAAACAATTCAGTCAATACCGTTACTCATAATCCTCTAAAGGCGGGCAGGTGCAGACTAGATGCCGGTCGCCATAAACGTTATCGATGCGTCCCACCGGCGGCCAGTATTTGTCGTCGTGTTGGTGGCCGGCCGGGAAGAAGGCCTGCTGTTTGGAATAAGGCCGCGTCCATTCCTCCAGCAACAAGCGATGGGTATGCGGAGCATTGCGCAGAATATTGTTTTCGGCGTCGGCCGTGCCGTCCTCGATGGCTTTGATTTCCTGACGGATCGTAATCAGCGCATCGCAAAAGCGGTCGATTTCGGCTTTATTCTCGCTCTCGGTCGGTTCGATCATCAGGGTTTCGGGCACCGGAAACGAGACGGTCGGCGCATGAAAGCCAAAATCGATCAGGCGCTTGGCGATATCATCGACGGTAATATGGCACGATTTCTTGAAAGCACGGCAGTCAATGATGCACTCATGCGCGACCCAGCCGTTTTTGCCGGTATACAGGATGGGGTAATAAGGTGTCAGGCGCCTGGCCATGTAATTGGCATTCAAAATGGCCGTCAACGTCGCCCGTTTCAGACCGGCCGCGCCCATCATGGCGATATAGGCCCAGGAAATGGTCAGGATGCTGGCCGATCCCCATGGCGCCGCCGATACTGTGCCGATCGTGCCGTGTTTGCCTTTGGCCGGATTGACGCCCTTGACCACCGGATGCTCGGGCAGGAAAGGCGCCAGGTGCGCGCGCACGCCGATCGGGCCGACGCCGGGACCGCCGCCGCCATGCGGAATGCTGAAGGTCTTGTGCAGATTGAGATGGGCGACATCGGCGCCGATTTTGCCGGGCCGGCTTAAACCCACCAGGGCATTGAAATTGGCGCCGTCCAGATAGACTTGACCACCATGCTGGTGGACCAGATCGCAGATAGCGCGGAACGATTGCTCATAGACGCCGTGCGTGGACGGATAAGTAACCATCAATGCGGCCAGCTTATCGGGATGCTCGGCGATTTTTGCCTGTAGATCGTCCAGACTGATATTGCCGTTTTCATCGCAGGCCACGACCTCGACTTTAAGCCCGGCCATGGTGGCGCTGGCGGGATTCGTGCCGTGCGCGGAAGCCGGTATCAGGCAGATGTTGCGCTGGCTTTCGCCGGTAATCTCATGGTATTTGCGGATGACCAGCAGGCCTGTGTATTCGCCCTGGGAGCCGGCATTCGGTTGCAGCGAAATCGCGTCGAAGCCGGTCAGATCGCAGAGCATATCCTCCAGTTCTGCGAACATCTGCTGATAACCGTGGGTTTGATACAGCGGCGCGAACGGGTGCAGGCTGTTGAATTCGTGATAGGAAATGGTCTGCATCGCGGTGGCCGCATTCAGCTTCATCGTGCAGGAGCCTAGCGGGATCATCGAACGATCCAGGGCGATGTCGCGGCGTGCCAATTTGCGCATGTAGCGCATCATTTCGGTTTCCGAATGATAGCGGTTGAACACAGGATGCTCGAGAATGGCGTCGGTGCGTAACAAGGTTTCGGGAATGCATTCGGTTATGGCCGCATCGAGCGCATTGATGTCGGGCAACGTGGAAACAGGCGATGCAAAAACCTGCCAGAGCGCTCTTAAATCATTGCGCGTGGTGGTTTCATCCAGCGCAATGCCGACATGGTCGGGATCGACGATGCGTATGTTGATATTGGCTTCGGCGGCATGCGCGGCGATGCGTTTGGCCCGATTCGGCGTATGCACCAGCAGCGTGTCGAAATAGCATTCGCTGATGACGTGGTGGCCGAGTTGCCTGATGCCGGCCGCCAGAATCTCCGCATAGCGGTGCACGCGTCCGGCGATCAGGCGCAGGCCGTCAGCGCCGTGGTAGATCGCATAAAAGCCTGCGATAACGGCCAGCAGCACCTGCGACGTACAGATGTTGCTGGTGGCTTTATCGCGGCGGATATGCTGTTCGCGCGTTTGCAGGGCCATGCGCAGCGCCGTCTGGCCGTGGCTGTCTTTGGATACGCCGATGATGCGGCCCGGCACGGAACGCTTATAGTCGTCCCGGGTGGCAAAAAACGCGGCATGCGGCCCGCCGTAACCCATCGGTACGCCAAAGCGCTGCGAATTGCCGACCACGATATCGGCGCCGAAGGCAGAAGGCGGCTTCAGCAGCACCAGGCTCAGTAGATCCGCCGCGACCGTGACCAGCGCCGATTTGCTGTGGGCGATCGAGGCCGCTTCGCCGAGATCATGGATTTCCCCATGCGAGCCCGGATATTGCACGATCAGCGCGAAGAAGTCGTGACTCGCCAGACCATGATGCGGGTCGCCGACGATAACGTCATAACCCAGGGAACGAGCACGGGTCTGAATGACGGCGATGGTCTGCGGATGGCAGTCCTGATCGACGAACACGCTGTTGGCCGCGCTTTTCGACAGGCGCCGGGACATGGTCATGGCTTCGGCCGCGGCGGTGGCTTCATCGAGCAGCGAAGCGTTGGCCAGTTCCATGCCGGTCAAATCGATCACCATTTGCTGAAAATTCAACAAGGCTTCCAAGCGACCCTGGCTGACTTCGGACTGATAGGGCGTATAGGCGGTGTACCAGCCGGGATTTTCCAGTACGTTGCGTTTGATCACGGCCGGCATGATGGTGCCGTAATAGCCCATGCCGATCATGGAAGTGCAGACCTTGTTGCGCGCGCGCATTCTACGCAGGTATTTGAGCACGGCGCGCTCGCTGATCGTTTCCGTCAGTTTCAGCGGTTCGTCGTTGAGAATATCGTCCGGAATGGCTTGCTCGATGATGTCATCCAGTTCGCTCAAGCCGAGTTCGGCGAGCATGTCCTGAATTTGCTGTTGATCGGGGCCGATATGGCGGTGGATGAAATTACCGCGCATTTCCAGTTTGTCCAGGCTAAGACGAGGTGAGGGCATGGTTTTATCTCTTGTAGCGATGAGGGATAAAAGGCAATTCTGTAAGCGTGACCGGAACCTGATGATCACGGACCCGTGCGTATAGTATGCTGCCGGCATCCGGCGCCGGATTGTGCAGCATCGCCATGGCGATCGGCCGGCCGAGGCTGGGGGAAAAACCGCCGCTGGTGACATGGCCGATGGCATCGCCGGTTTCATTGGTAATAATGCAGCCTTCGCGCACCGGTATTTTGCTTTCGACCAGTAGGCCGACACGGCTCTTTTCCGTGCCCTGGCGTAGTTGCGCCAGAATTCTGCCGGCACCTGGAAACGTGGTGTGGCCTTTTTTAACCAGCCAGCGCAAACCGGCTTCCACGGGCGTGATCGTTTCATCAAGCTCATGCCCGTACAGGCAAAGTCCTGCTTCTAGTCGTAAGCTGTCGCGTGCGCCGAGGCCGACGGCTTCCACCGTCTCTTGAGCTAGCAGCAAGCGGGCCAGACGTTCTGCCTGCTCGCTGGCCACCGAAATTTCAAAACCGTCTTCGCCGGTATAGCCGCTGCGGCTGATCGTACATTTGACATCATGGATTTCGGCTTCACAGGCGTGCATGAACGATAAGCCGGCCGCCGTCGTGGAAAATTTCTGTATGACTGCTATTGCGGCAGGTCCTTGCAGGGCAAACAGTGCCTGATCGTTCAACTCCTTAAAATGACAGCGGTCAGTTAAATGAACTTTAAAATGTTCAAAATCTTTGTCTTTACAGGCTGCATTGACAATGACCATGAGCCAGGAAGTTAGACGTGTTGCGACAATGTCGTCAATAATGCCGCCATTGTCGTTGGTCAAAACGGTATAGCGTTGCTGATAGGGGGCAAGCCCGGTGATGTCGCTGGGTGTCAGTTTTTCCAGTTCGCTGGCGGCTGAATCCCCCAGAATCAGATATTGGCCCATGTGGGAGATGTCGAAAAAACCGGCATAATTGCGGCAGTGCCGGTGTTCATGCAGGGTGCCTTTGCGGTAATGCACCGGCATTTGGTAGCCGGCAAATGGCACCATTCTGGCGCCCAGTTCAAGATGAAGATTGTAAAGCGGCGTTTGATTTAACGTGGTCACAATTATGTCTCCGCGTGTCGGCAATAACCTTAGTGTAACGCCGGGGGCAGGTGAAACCAAGATAATCAGCTAAACTTATAATTCCATGATGTCGATTCAGAGTTTTACGATTACAATAGCTCTAACCCATCAATTTGAGTTGACTCATAAATATATTGCCTTCTTCCGAGGCTTGGCTAAGGACGAGTTGATTCGCCTATGCATGTGTCAAATCGCCTGAGCATGATTAGAACAGTTCGCTACCTTATGGCAGCGAAAAAATAAACAATAATACGCAATCGTAATATACCTATGACCAACAAATCTGTACCTCCTGATCCGGCAAATGCAAATAATCCGCCGCGAGTCGAGCGCCGTAGGCAATTTCGTCGTGCTTCCGATTACCAGGCCGAACATTTTCAGAATATCTTCTCTTCGTTCGAAACTTTCGGCCGCCATGTCGTGTTGTTAGATAGTCAGGCGCGGGTGCTGTACCACTCGAAAAAAGTTGACGAGCTTCTTGAAGACGATGCGGTACCTCTGCGGCTAGAACCGAAATTCACTTTGCTAGACTCGCATAATGCGAATCAATTCAAGGCATTTCTCAAAGGGTTGGCGGAATCAGTTCCCGGCACTGTCAATTCCTCCCAGTCAGACAATCTTCGGCGGACCAGAAGTTGTATTCTGCTGTTGGAACGCAGCGACAGTTCGCCGTTGTTATTGAGTTGTTTTCCGATGCAGCCATCGCCAGTTGATGAAGACGGACTGAAGATCATGGCGATATTATGCGATCCCGGTTGTTATTCCGAGGAACAATGGCGGGCATTTCAGGATTTGTTCAGTTTGACGGCCGCTGAATTAAGGTTATGCCTGGCCTTGGCTGACGGTTTATCGCTGGCTGAATACAGTCAAAAATACGATGTCACCGACAATACCGCTCGCAGTCAGTTGAAAAAAGTTTTCGAGAAAACCAATACCCGCAGGCAAGGGGATTTAATGCGTTTGATATTTTTGCTGACAAGACTGTAAAAAGGATGGTTTTTACGGTTTGCCGCTTATTTTATAACTCCTGCAACTGACGGGTCTTTCCGTCCCTCTTCGGCGTTGCCTACAGGGATGTGGGTAAAGGGTGTGAGCACGACCGCATGAACAGAAATATTGTCTCGATTGCGGGGTATATTTCTTTCCCGTTTTTAACGCTAATAAAATAACCATTTTTTTCACTATCTGCTAATATTTTTCCAGGATCTGCCAATAATAAAACTAAAAACAAAATAGTTAACCGGCGGACTTTTAGGTGTTGTTTAATTGGGGGTTTTGTGAAAAAAACTTTGCGTTCCGTTCTGCTATGTTTAACCCTGCTCGGGGCTAATGCGGCGAGTGCTGCGTCGTTCAAATTCAGTTTCGATGGCAATTTTGAAAACCATAACGATATTGCAAGGATAAATTTCTCGCTCGTTAATGAAGCATATAACGTAAAGCTATGGACTGATTCGTTTCAGGATGGGGCTAACTTTGATCCAATAACAGCGTTATGGAACCAAGCTACGGGCGAGTTGATTGATGAGAATGATGACAATCCTGCAATTGCCCGGGATCAAACCAGATACGATTCAGGATTGGCGTTTTTCTCTCTTCCTGCGGGTGATTATTTTTTTACTGTCGCGGCATTCAGCAATTGGGCGCAAGGGGACAATATTTCAGCTGGTTTCCTGTTTGATGGAGAAACGCCAATTGCGTTAGCTGACTGGGACCAGCCAGCGAACTTTCAGAATATGGGAGCATTTTGGCGGGTTAATTTAACCTATGATGATAAAGTTGTTATCAGCGGAGTTCCTGTGCCAGCGGCTGTCTGGCTGTTTGGCTCGGGATTAATGGTATTGATGGGTTTCAATCGCAAACGCGCGCAGGCGTTAGCGGCATCGGTTTAACCTGTTATCTTCCCGCGCAAAACCGCCTTTCGGATAAGCCAGAAGGCGGTTTTTTATTGCCTTTTTTGTGGTCAGCCGGTGTAACTGACATAGGCCCTGTAGCCCGCAAGCACAGCCAGTATCAGAAAAATGGCACCACTGATTTTGTGCAGCAGCACTAATGGGATTTTTTGCAGAATGGTACGGCCGGCCAGAATGCCCAAGGCCGATGTAGAGGCCAGGGCGATGGTGGAACCCAGCCATACGGCAATCGGAGAAGCGGTGCTGCTTAAGGCGACAACGGCCAGTTGCGTTTTGTCGCCGAATTCAGCGAAGGTGATCAACAGGAACGTGGTGAAAAAAATGCTGTGACCGCTTTTTTCCTTGATTTCTTCATCGTCATCATCTTCGTCCACGCGCAGTGCATGGATGCCAAAGGCGGCAAACAGGAAGGCGACAGAAGCAGCGACGATATATTCAGGCAACCACTTGGCGATGGCTATACCGAAAACCACGGCCAGTGTGTTCAAAAAAGCGAAGGCGCCAATGGCGCCGAACAGAACCGGCATGGCTCTATGTCTTGATGCCAGGGTCATGCAGACCAGTTGGCTTTTGTCGCCGATTTCGGCCGCCACGATCAAGGCAAAGCTGGCAGTGGCTGTTGCCGAGATTTCAGCGAAATTGCTGGAAGCCAGTAAAGACAAAAAGTGCTGTAAATAGTTTTGAAGAAGGTTTTGCAGATTGTCCAATTTTTGTCTCTGTGGATAGCATAAAGGCGACCGGCGGATCGCCTTTATAGTTTATGGTGGATATGGAGTAGTTATTAGCCGAGTAAATTATCCAGCACCATCATGATGATGAAGCCGATCATTAAGGCAAAAGTCGCATAGCGTGAGCGGCCATTAGAATGCGTTTCCGGAATGATTTCCTCGCTGATGACAAACAGCATGGCGCCGGCGGCAAATCCCATGGCAATTGGCAATACCGGTTCAAACAGGGTGACCATGGTGATACCCAGCAGGCCGCCGACCGGCTCTACCAGGCCGGTGACTGTTGCGATGCCGATGGCTTTCCAACGGTTATAACCGAGGCCTACCAGCGGCAAGGCAACGGCCAGGCCTTCAGGAATATTTTGCAGGGCAATGGCGACAGCCAGAATCACGCCGTTTTTGATTTCCCCTGAACCAAAGCTGACGCCGACCGACATGCCTTCAGGAAAATTGTGAATTGTTATGGCGATAATAAACAGCCAGATTTTATTTAATGACGTCAGTTGCGCATCGGCAATGGTATCAAAATGAACATGAGGCAATTGACGGTCGGCATAATGCAGAAATAGCCCGCCGACCAGCATGCCGATGGATACAACGTAGATGCCGTTGCCGGGCCAGATCAAGTTGCCATAGTCCATGCCGGGAACCAGCAGGGAAAAGGCCGTTGCCGCGAGCATCACGCCGGCCGCCGCGCCAAGCATGGTATTGAACAGATTGGTTGAAATATTTTTGAAAAACAGGGCGGGAAGGGCGCCAAGGCCAGTTGCCAGACCAGCCAGAATGCTGGCGAAAAAGCCGATGACTACGATTTTGTCGAAAGCTAAATACAAAGCGCCGAATATAACTAACTGGGATAACAAAAACAGCCCGGCGATAATACCCCAGCGCTTTAATGGCGGCATGGCCTGCAGCTTTTGATAATTTTCGCTGGATTTTATACGAGCTATTTGATGTTCAAGAGAGCGTTGCAATTTTGTGACAGTATTAATAGTGATTGTCATAAGCTTTGCCTAGGGTAACTGGTCGGAATAATTGTAGTTATTGTGTTTGGCATTATATCTAAATACCTTAAGGTTGTGTGGTTGTTAAAAATCAATGGTTAATCCTACGGCTCGAGGTTAATTTTTATTAGCCGTTATTGACCTATTCATGCAACGATGTAGAGGCGTTATGAAGGCAATAAATTGATGCCTATAGATACTACGGCAAATCTTCACATAACGCATTGACTTAGGAATATTTCCTTTTTTTCAAGCCCCCCCTATAACTTATCCATTGGTTTGACTATCATTTCGCGCTCAACTAATTTGGGGGTGGAATGAAAAAAATTATTTACGGAGCGGTGGGGCTGTTTAGCTTGTCCTCACTGACTGCTGTTATGGCGGAAGAGCAACCGAAAATCAAGCTTGAAACCGTTGATGTAATAGGCGTTACGCCATTGCCGGGCAGTGGCGTCGATGCCGATAAGATACCGGCCAATATCCAGACAGTGACATCCGAGCAATTGGAAAAGGCGCAGAGTCTGTCACTGAATGAATACATCAGCCGCTATCTGGGCAGTGTGCATATCAATGAAGCGCAGAACAATCCGCTGCAGCCTGATGTTTATTACCGCGGCTTTGTTGCCTCACCTTTGCTGGGCTTGCCGCAAGGCTTGTCGACTTATTTGAACGGAGTCCGGTTTAATGAGCCTTTCGGCGATACGGTTAACTGGGACCTGATTCCTAAAGGTGCAATCGATACGATGACACTGGTGCCGGGTTCCAATCCAATATATGGTTTGAACACGCTGGGCGGCGCCATAGCGGTCAAAACCAAAACCGGCTTTACCGCGCCCGGCCATCAACTGGAAATCTATGGCGGGTCATGGGACCGGCATTCGGAAGAGTTAACCAGCGGCGGCAACAACGGTACCTGGGGCTATTTCCTCGACGTGCACAATTTCGGCGAACAAGGCTGGCGTGATTTCTCTCCCACGCGCGCCAAGCAGGTGCTGGGTACATTAAGCTGGCAGAATGATCGGGGAGAACTGGATCTGACGCTGTCCGCCAACGATAACGACATGAAGGGTAACGGCGCGGCGCCGGAGCAGTTGCTGGAGCAAGGCAGAAAAGCCGTGTTCACGCATCCCGATCAAACCATCACTCGCCTGTTTTTTTCCGAACTGGCCGGTAGCTATGATGTGACCGATGAAATCGAAGTGAGCGGCAACGCCTATTTTCGGCAGAACCGGATCAAAACCTTTAACGGCGATGACAGTGATTTTGATGGCTGTGAAGATGACAGCGGTTTTCTGTGCGATGAATCAGGCGAATTTCCGGTTATCGACATCAACGGCAACCTGGTGACCGAAGATGACAGCGTTGAAGGCGCCACCAACAATACCAGCGCCACCAATATGCGCAGCCGTGGCGGTACTCTGCAGTCGATGTTCAAGCATGATTGGTTTAATCATGAAAACAATTTGATTGTCGGCGCCAGCTATGATTACGCCGATGTGCATTTCAATTCCGACACGGAACTGGCGCGTCTGACCGATGACCGCGGTACGGTGGGCAGCGGTATTCTGGTTAAGGATGCCCGGGTGCGCTTGAACACCACTACCGAGACTTATGGCTTTTATCTGAGTGATACCTTCTCGGTAACTGACGATCTGGCCGTTACCCTGGCCGGACGTTATAATCATGTCGGCATCACTATGGCCAACCAGTTCATCGACGGCGAAGACAAATTGAGCGGCAAGCATAGCTTCGAGCGCTTTAATCCTTCAGCCGGCTTTACTTATCAGATTCTCGACAACGTCGGCATGTACGGCAGTTACAGTGAGTCTTCACGGGCACCGACGCCGATGGAATTAAGCTGCGCCGATGAGGACGATCCTTGCCGTCTGCCGAATGCGTTTGTAGCCGACCCTCCACTGGATCAGGTTGTCGCTAAAACCTGGGAAGGCGGTTTTCGTGGTAATTTCGATCAGTTTCTGGAAAGAGGCGATATGAAATGGAATCTGGGTTATTTCCATACCGTCAACCATGACGATATCATCTTTAACCGTGGCGGCGACAGTATCAGCGAGGGGTTCTTCAGCAATGTCGGACAAACGCGTCGTTACGGCATAGAAGCCGGCACTATGCTTAACTATGCGCAATTATTCAGTAATATTGATGACTGGCATTTTGCGACCAACTACACTTATCTGAATGCACGCTTTATGGACGGTTTCACTATTCAAAACCCGCTGGATAATGACGAGGCGGCTCAAGTGAAGCGCGGCAATCGGATTCCGGGCATGCCCGAGCATATCTTCAAAGCGTCGCTCGGAGTGGATTTATGGAAGCGCCTGTCGTTGGGTATCGATGGTCTGTATAGCGGCGATCAGTTCTTTAGAGGCGACGAGGCGAATACCACTGCCAAGTTGGCCGGCTACTGGCTGTTCAATGCCAAGGCGGAGTATAGGGTCAACAAACACCTGGCTTTGTTCGGCAGGGTCGACAATATTTTCGATAAGGACTATGCCTCTTTCGGTGTCTATGGGGAGGCTGACGAAGTATTGGGTGATGCTTTCGATAGCGGCCGCTTCGTCTCGCCTGGCGCACCAAGAGCCGGATGGATTGGCGTGCGTTTGAGCATATAAGGTTCCAGATTGAGCAGGGATGCTCGGAACTTATGGCAAGGATTTTTGTATAAGTTACAGGCAATAAAAAGCCCGCATGAAGCGGGCATATTTGAGCTTTATTATTTTTATTATCTTGTTGCGCGTGGCACAACTTTACTCAAGCAGAATTACTCATTTTATTATTGTTATCAATAGCCTGAAAGGCTAATCCTCCTCTTGGCCGGTGATTAAACCGGGCTCACTCCGTTAAGCTGGTGACGATTCTATATCAAAAAAAATAGTAGTGTCTATCAAAAATAATGATTTTTGCGGATAAATAGTATCGCCTCGAAAATACTTAATGAATACAGGAGGTTATACTATTTTAGAGATTGCTGATAGAGAAAATCACTGGCAAAGAGTGCTTTTTATTAAGCAGCCGTTAAGGATGTCTATGTTCGACCTTTATCGGCATGTCTCATTGAGTATTTCACTGGCGACGGGCTTCCTCTTCCTCGTTCATAAAAAAATTCAGCCGCTCGTTAAGAATAGAGGACAGATAAAAATTGAGTCCTTTTGATTTTTGGGCCAATTTGATATGCAGGATGGCGTCCCTCGTTTGTCCTGTCGTATAGTAATATTCCGCGAGGTATCGGTGTGACTCGGCCGGTTGATCCAAATCGCTATAGATTTGCGCCAGGAGTTGCAAATACATCGGTTTTTGCTGGGTTTTAGGCGTTAACGCCAGCAGGTTTTTCCGGGCCGACTCGGCTTTGCCGGCTTTCAACAGGGACGTTATATACTCAAGTTTGATGGCGTCGTTATTGGGGAATCGCTGAACCGCCTTTTGATAGAGGTCGAGTGCTTCGGGGTATTGCTTCGCCTCAAGCAGCGTGCGGGCCAGTGCCGCCGCGTATTGGGGCTGATTGGGGTGGTCATGGATCAGTTGTTGAAAAATGGCTTCAGCTTCATTGAATTTCTGCGCATGAAGCTGGGCTAAACCCATGCCATAACGGGCAACGGTACGTTGCTCTTCGGTACCTTGCGTTAGGCGCGATTGAAAATATTTGCCGGCAGCGGCAATATCGGTTGCTGTTATTACGCGCAGTTTGGCTTTGGTGAGCTGATAGCCGAGCGAATCCGGATATTGTTTATACGGATAAGTTTCCGCGCGGCCTCGGGTATCGGAGATACGCGAAGTGGTCACCGGGTGGGTTCTTAAAAATTCCGGAACATCATGGCCATAATAACGGCTTGACTGTTGTAAGCGCTCGAAGAACGTGGGCATGCTGCGAGGATCATAGTGCGAACTGGCCAGTGTCTGCATGCCGACCCGATCGGCTTCCGCCTCGTTTTCGCGGGTAAAATCAATTTGAAACTGAACGCTGCCGGCTTGAATGGCCATGAGCGCGGCTTGCCCGAGAGCCGGTGATTGCGTGCCTAATAAAATGGCGGCCAGTGTCGCGGCGGCGGTAGGAATCGATAAACGGCTGGCGGCCTCAAAGGCGCGGTATAGGTGGCGCTGGGTGACGTGAGCAACCTCATGCGCCATGACCGAGGCCAGTTCGCTTTCGGCTTCAGTCGTTAAAATAAGTCCGGAATTCACGCCGATGTAGCCCCCGGGACCGGCAAATGCGTTGATCTGATTTTCCATGACCACAAAGAAATGGAAAGGATAGCCCGGGGTATCGCTATTGGTGGCGAGCCGTTGGCCGATGGACTGAATATACTGCTGTATTTCAGGATCCTGGCTGATAGTGATCTGGCTGTGCAGACTTCTGAAAAAGGCCGCGCCGAGTTCTTGTTCCTGTGCCGGGGTAATCAGCGTGCCGGAAGAATCGCCCATGTCAGGCAGTTCAATTTTATCAATCTCAACAGCTTGCTGGGCTGCGGGAAACAGGGCAAGGCCCAAGGCTAGCGTTAAAGCAGATGGTTTAAATTTCATGGCGATGAGACTGAGTAAGGCAGGATTGGTTCCGGTAACAATGAAATGACGGCTTGTCAGCCAGCGATTGGTATTTTATAAGATTATAATAGGCGTGGGTTACCGCTATCAACAGCACTCTCTGATAGAACTCAGGACCTATTTGTTCCATGTTTAACCATTTCTTTAATCATGAAATTCGCCATTCAAATCAATAACAGCCCTTATCAGTCAAATACAGGTCATACGGCTTACCAATTTATCAAGGCCGTGCTGGCGCAAGGACACGAAGTATTTCGGGTGTTTTTTTACCAGGACGGTATTTATCACGCTTTTAAATATGCCACGCCACCCGATGACGAGCTTCAGTTTACGGCGCAGTGGAGCGAGCTGGCGCGGCAGTACCAACTGGATTTGGTCGTTTGTATCTCTGCCGCGCAACGGCGCGGATTATTATGTGCCGATGAGGCCAAAAGGCAGGGCAAGATGGATAACGATCTGGCCGAGGGCTTCCGCATTTCAGGATTGGGGCAGCTGGTTGAAGCCACGCTGGAAGCTGATCGCTTTATTGTCTTTGGTTGAGAAAAATGAAGAAATATTTGTTCGTATTGCGCAAGCCGGCGCACAGCGGCGCTCAGGTTCAGGAAATGCTGGATATTATCCTGACGACGGCGGCATTCGATCAGCAGGTCGGTATACTGCTACTCGATGATGGTGTTTTTCAGTTAAAAAACGGCCAGCAGCCCGATATCGCCGGCATGAAGGATATCGCGGCTATCTTTAAAGCGCTGGAGATCTATGAGGTGCATGATGTTTATACGGAAGTCGAATCTCTGCGGGAGAGAGGATTAAAACCAAAGGATTTGTGCTTGCCGGTTCGGGAGTTTTACAGAAAGGATATAGCCAGTTTGATGAAACGGTATGATGTTGTATTTTCGGGCTAGGCAATCAATCGAACACGGAGCGGGGTAGTGATCCCGCTCCGCGCTGTTAAGGGTTGATCGATCAGGCTAGCTTTTTGTATTTCAACCGGTGAGGGTTGTCGGCATCGCTTCCCAGGCGGCGATGGCGGTCGGCTTCGTAATCTTCATAGTTGCCTTCAAACCAGACCACATTACTGTCACCTTCAAATGCCAGCATGTGCGTGGCGATTCTGTCCAGGAACCAGCGGTCATGCGAGATAACCACGGCGCAGCCGGGGAAGGCGAGCAGGGCTTCTTCCAATGCGCGCAGGGTTTCAACATCGAGGTCGTTGGTCGGTTCGTCGAGTAGCAGCACGTTGCCGCCGGTTTTCAGCAGCTTGGCCAAATGCACGCGGTTGCGTTCGCCGCCGGACAGATCGCCGATGCGTTTTTGCTGATCGGCGCCTTTAAAGTTAAAGCGCCCGACATAAGAGCGCGAAGGAGTTTCATATTTGCCGACCGTGATCATGTCCAGTCCATCGGAAATTTCTTCAAAGACGGTTTTGTTCGGGTCCATGTCGTCGCGTAATTGGTCAACATAAGCCAGTTCCACGGTTTGGCCCATGGTCAGAGAGCCGGAGTCGGCTTGCTCCAGGCCTGCCATCATGCGAAACAGCGTGGTTTTACCGGCGCCGTTAGGTCCGATAATGCCGACGATGCCGCCCGGCGGCAGTCTGAAGTTCAAGTTGTTGAACAGCAATCGATCGCCGAAGCCTTTGCTGATGTTGTCGGCCTCGATTACGACATCACCCAGGCGCGGACCGGGCGGAATGTAAATTTCCTGGGTCTCATTGCGTTTCTGCACCTCTTGCGATGACAGTTCCTCGAAGCGTGCCAGACGGGCCTTGCTTTTGGCATGACGGCCTTTAGGGTTCGAGCGTACCCATTCAAGCTCGGCTTTCATGGCTTTTTGGCGGGAGGATTCCTGCTTTTCTTCCTGTTCCAGTCGCCGGCCTTTTTGTTCCAGCCAGCTGGAGTAATTGCCTTCCCATGGGATTCCCGAGCCTCTGTCCAGTTCCAGAATCCAGCCTGCGACATTATCTAGAAAATAACGGTCATGCGTCACCGCGACAACGGTGCCGGGATAGTCATGCAGAAAGCGTTCCAGCCAGGCGACCGATTCGGCGTCCAGATGGTTGGTCGGTTCATCCAGCAGCAGCATGTCAGGATTAGATAGCAGCAGCCGGCATAAAGCGACACGCCGTCTTTCTCCGCCGGATAATTTTGTCACATCCGCATCCCAGTCCGGCAAGCGTAGGGCATCGGCGGCGATTTCCAGTTTTCTGTCCAGTTCCCAAGCGCCTGCAGTCTCAATTTTTTCCTGCAGATCGGCCTGTTCCGCCAGTAAGGCATCGAAATCGGCATCGGGATCTGCAAAGGCATTGCTGACTTCGTTAAAACGATCCAGAATCGCTTTGATTTCGGCAACGGCTTCTTCAACATTGCCGCGTACGGTTTTATCAGGATCCAGTTGTGGTTCTTGCGGCAGATAGCCGATATTGATGCCTTTTTGCGGAATCGCCTCGCCTTCGATTTCCTTGTCGATACCCGCCATGATTCTCAGCAGCGTTGATTTACCGGAACCGTTTAAACCCAGCACGCCGATCTTCGCGCCGGGAAAGAAGGATAAGGAGATATCCTTGAGTATGTATTTTTTGGGCGGGACAATTTTGCCTACCCGATTCATTGAGTATATGTATTGCGCCATATTTTTGCGTATCAGTTGTAAATTGATAAAGGGTAACCTGATGCGGCCTATTATTCCATTTTATTTATGAATTTTTAACCGTTGCCAAATGCCGAATTAAACTTTCTTCCCCAGACTTCATCACGCGTGCATGGTTCCATTCAAAAATCGGCGCGGCTACTGCCGCAAGCCGGTTCATCCAGGGTTTGCAGGTTTGCACCTGCCATTTAAACTCGACTCTGGTCTGGCGGGTAACAGAATCCGAATATAATTGGCAGCGGCCACAACCTTGTAAATCTCCGCTTACGTTTACAGTGATAAGACGGAGAGGCTGTATTTCGGTAACACGTAAATTTACTAACAAGCTGTATGGCAGGCTGGTACGCCAGCAATACTGTCTGACATTATTGAGGCCGGTTGCATCCCCCGGTTCTATTTCTTCAACGGATGCCACGTATTTCCACCAGGACGGCCAGTTCTCGGTATCGATCAGGCGCGACCAGACCGCTTCAACGGAAGCGGGAATCAGCCAGGTTGTGTTTAAGGAAAACTCGGGCATGGCAAAGGCTCTGTAACTGGATATTGATATAGTATGATTTTTCAGTGATAACACAAATAGCCGCACGGTTTGGAAAAGCCGGTAATCGGAATGCGATTCGATCAGTTTGGATCAGCGATAACATAATATGGTAACGCTAAAAGATAAAGACGTGGCAGCCTTGCCGGGGCAAAAATGCCGGCTATGGCTTTGAAATATGCGGAGTACCCGTTAATAAACCTAAGTGATCTTTGGGGTTGTTGACGGATGACCGGTAGATTTTACCGAGAAAGGGGTTGCATTATTGCTATTCACTAAACTAAAGCCCAAAAGTCAGGCGACTCTTGGGCCGATTTAGATTTGTTACGCTGGGGTTACATTTTCAGCTTGCGGGCCTTTTTGGCCTTGGGTTACCTGCATGGTAACTTTTTGGCCTTCGCGCAAGGTTTTGCGGCCGGTGCCGTTAATTGCACTGTGATGAACAAAAACATCTTTGCCACCTTCTTGTTCAATAAATCCAAACCCTTTTTCATCATTGAACCACTTAACGGTACCTACGACTTGCTCTGACATATTACACTCTTAACTTAAAAAAATCGCCAATTTCAGTTGGCGTTATAAATCCCAGCCTTAACAATAAAGCCGGCTCAAACTTTTTACCGCAGCCAATAGTAGCACTAAAAATACTGGCAGAGCAAAACATAAAAAATTAATATTTTGATCAAATTGAAGACCGCTGTTATCCGGGCTGAAAAGCGGGATGCAGAAAAAATCCGGACCAGTAAAAAATGCGCATAAAAGCTGACTACAGTATAGATAAATTAGTATTTTTAGCAATGTATTTAATGCTCGAGGCATATATTTTTCAATATCAAATTTGCATTAAATAGCCTTCATGCGACTTTAAAACCAAGCGATGAATTAGCCGTATTTACAATTTTTAAAAATTAATAATCAACTTTCTAACTAAAAAGCTCGATTAAAGCCAAATCAGCTGTTAAGTATCTAACAGTTTTTCTATGTCTCTGTTCCCATCTCTTGTCATGGATGCTATAAACAAATTCGACTGATTTAAGGGCCGTTCGGGCTTGGTCGGCCGGATGAAAATATATCGCATCTGAATCATTTTCATGCGGATCCCGGTATGTTCGAACAGCTGAAGCTGATCTGCTGAAGGGCTTGGCTGAAGGAGATGTTAAGGGGTGGTGTTGTGATGGTTAACCATATTATTAGCCAGCCACATGATATACAATCTTGTCGGGGTTTATTATCTGTTTGTGCGAGTCAATCGCTAATAATATCGGGGCAATTGAAAAATGATTCCTATAAAAAAAATAACCACTTCCGCAGTCTGTGTTGCACGGACTGCAAAGCCCAAATATTTCTTTCTGTTTTTGTTTTTTACCGTGCTGATCGGTTGCCAGGCCGGTCCCGGCAGTGACCTTAACAGTTCGAAGGCAACAGAAGGCTTTTCGCCTAAGGACACCGACAAGCTTTTCATTGTCGATTGCTTGTTGCCGGGGCAGGTTCGCAAGCTCGGCACGCAGATGACCTACATTTCCAGCCGGCGCCCCATCAGAACGACAGCCGGCGAATGCGAAATTCGCGGCGGCGAATATGTGGCTTATGACCGCGCCAATTTCGCCTCGGCGTTGAAAGTGTGGTTGCCGCAGGCGCAACAGGGCGATGCCGAAGCTCAGGTGACGCTGGGGGAAATCTATGAAAAAGGCCTGGGCGGCGCGGCCGATCCTGCTATGGCGGCGCAATGGTATTTAAAAGCGGCCGAGCAAGGCAATTCCAGGGCTCAGGTTAACCTCGGCTATCTTTATGAGAAAGGCCTGGGCGTAAAGAAAGACATTCCGACCGCGTTGAACTGGTACCGCAAAGCCTCAGGACTGGAGAACTCGGACTTGCAGTTTGCATCGGTGACTGAAGCTGCCGTGGCCGACACTTATAAAGGACAATTGGAAGAATTACGCCAGGAATCGCAAAGTTATGCGCAAGAGGCCAAAAGCCTGCGCAAGCAGTTGGATGAGACCCGGCGGCAGTTGTCCGGGCAGCAGCGAAAATTGTCCGACCTTCGCAGACAACTCAACAACACGCGAAATAAACTGGAGCAGGAACGCGGAAAATCCAATCGCAATGATGCCCTGATCCGGTCGCTGGAAAAGGATTTACAAGAAAAACTATCCAGCGTGAGCGATCAGCAAACCAAAGTTTCCCAACTTGAAACAAAGCTCAGCACGGAACAGCAGCAGGCCAAGGCTGGGAAGAATGGCACCGTTTCGGCCCCCGATTCCGGGCATCAACAACAGGTGGCGCAATCCAGACAAAAACTGGAGCAGTTGCAAGAGCAGCTGAAATCGCTGGAAGCGGAATACTACAATACATCCGTCCGCATCAAAATGGATATGAATGCCATTGAAAACAAAACGCCGCAAACAGGCTCCACGCAGGAAAAACTTGCCTTCGAAAAATTACGTGGCAAACTCAAACAGGACAAAGGCGAATTGCTGGCTCAGGGGTTGCAAATCAAGGAACTGAAAAAGACGATCGGACAAGAGCGGCAGACCCTCGCAAGTCTTGAAAAGGCGCCGGACGAGATGTTAGCGAAAAACGGCCCGGTCATCGACATCATCGATCCGCCGATGACGCTGACCCGCGGCATCCCGAGCTATCAGCTTAGATCCATCGACCGTAGCAAAAAAATTGTCGGCAAAATCGCTGTTGCCGATAGCCTGGAAACGCTGCGCATCAATGACCAGGTAACACCGGTCGACGCCGACGGCATATTCCGTTCCGATATCGCTATTGACAATGCCTTGACGCCGGTCAAGATCGTGGCGGTCGATAAACAGGGTAAACGCAGCATCGTGACGTTCAACTTGCTGGCTAAAAGCCAGGCCGTGGCCGCCGATGAACAAGCCTTGCCGGTCAAGGCCAGTTCCAAAACTTATCCGTCCGTCGACTTTGGCCGGTTTTATGCGCTGATTATCGGCAATAATGATTATTCGCAGCTGCCGACGCTTAAAACATCAATTAATGACGCGAAAGCGGTCGACGACATGTTGCGGACGCGTTACGGCTATAAAACCACGCTATTGATTAATGCCAGCCGGCATCAGATCATGACAGCTTTCAATGATCTGAGAAAAGTGCTGACCGAAAAGGATAATCTGCTGATTTATTATGCCGGTCACGGTGAGATCGATAAGAGCGATCAAAGCGCCTACTGGCTGCCAGCCGATGCGGAAACGGACAATAGCGCCAACTGGCTGTCCAGTCATAATATCACCCGGTATTTGAGCATTCTTTCGGCCAAGCATATTCTGGTCATCGCTGATTCATGTTATTCCGGTGCCATGACCGAAACCTCGATCGTGCGCCTGCCCGATGAAATGGCTGAGGAGAAACGCGAGAAATGGCTGAAATTCATGAATAATCGAAAAGCCAGAACCGTCATGACCTCAGGGGGCGTCAAGCCGGTACTGGACTCGGGCAGCGACGGCCATTCGGTATTTGCCAATGCCTTTCTTAAGGCGCTGGGAAGCAATAACGGCTTGCTCGAGGACTATGAGCTGTACAGAATCGTCTCCGCTAAAGTCAAGCAGTCCGCATCACAGATCGGTTTTCAGCAAAGTCCGCAGTATTCCGCCATGCAGCATGCCGGGCACGAGGGCAGTCCGTTCTTTTTCGTGCCGCGCAGCTAAAAAGGATAGATTGTTTTATTTGATTTAGAGATATGTAACCATGAATCCAGATGATTTAGCCGATGACGCGACGCAAATCGCGCCGGCAAGAACGATGCGTCGGCCATCCGATGCGTTAGACACATTAAGGCATGCGCCCGAGCAAAATGATGATGCGACGGTTCTGGCCCAGCCGGCAAAAAAGCCGGTTCCGGCCGATGACGCCACTGTCCTGGCCACGGCCACTTTCAGAGAGACAAACAGGGAGGAAAAGTCCGAAGCCTTGACAGTAGGCGCGGTACTGAACAAGCGCTTCGTGCTCAAGGAGGTTCTCGGCAGCGGCGGCATGGGTACCGTGTTCAGGGCGACCGATCTGCGTCGTCAGGAAGCGCAGGACCAGCAGACCGATGTTGCGTTGAAAGTGTTGAACGAGGAATTCAGGGATGACCCCGAACTGTTCATTGCACTCCAGCGTGAAACGAAGAAATCGCAGATGCTGGCCCATCCGAATATTGTCAACGTTTACGATTTCGATCGCGACGGCCGCAATATTTTTATGGTCATGGAAATTCTGGAAGGAAAGTCGCTTTCTCAATATATACGCGAGATCGCCCCTCAGGGCGGCATTCCGTTCACCAAGGCCTGGCCTATCATTAAAGGACTGGCCTTGGCGTTGGGTTATGCGCATAAAAAGAACATCATCCATTCGGATTTCAAGCCCGGCAATATCTTCATCACCGACAGCGGCGAGGTCAAGGTGCTGGATTTCGGCATCGCCTGTGCAGCGGTAAGATCGGACCGGCAAGGCCATGACGAGACGGTTTTCAATGCCCGCGACTTGGGGGCGCTGACGCCGGCTTATGCCAGCCTGGAAATGTTTGAAAACCGCGCGCCCGATCCGCGCGATGATATTTACGCGCTGGCTTGCGTCAGCTATGAACTGCTGGCCGGTAAACACCCTTTCGGAAAACTGTCCGCCCAGAAGGCGATGGAAGTCAATCTGCAGCCGCCGGCGATTCCGGGGCTGAAACGCCGGCAGTGGAACGCCCTAACGCATGCCCTGGCGCTGAAAAGAGAGCAGAGAACCGTTTCCATCACGCAATTCTTTGATGAGATAGAGCCCAAATCGCCCTGGCCGCGTATCCTTGGGGCGGCATCGATTGTGGCGTTGATTGCGGCGGCCGGCGGTTATGTCTATGTTTATCAGAATCTGGATACCTTGCCGGAAGTGGTTGAACTGACACCGGAGCAGCAGCTCCAGGTCAAGGATCTGCTCGAACTGGCGGAAATCCATTTTGAAGTCGGTTACATTACCGCGCCTTCAGGCAGCAATGCCTTATGGGCGTATCGCCAAGCGCTGTCCATCGATCCTTATAATAAAGAAGCCAAGCAGGGACTGGAGAAGATTGCGAACTTGATCGAAGAACAGGCGAACGAATTATTCGATCAGCAAAAGTTCGATGAAAGTTTGGCAAAAATTGAAGAGGGGCTGGAGGCATTGCCTAAAAAACAAGGCCTGCTGGCATTGAAAGAGCAGATATTGCAGATGAAGCGATAACAATAAGGCTAAAGTTTGAGCATGATAAACCTTAGGGGCGACCGGTCGGGCCGCCCCTTGTGCTTTCCTAAAAAGGAATCCTGACCCCTAATTCCAACAGATGATAGGAAAGGTCGGATTGCCCTACGCGGGTTTCATAGCGGAAAAAGGCCGACCGGCCTTCAGGCAGGGTTGCCGCAATTGAAGCGCCGAGGTTGAAGTAATCGCGGTCGGGGCTGTCGGTCAGGGTCGTGAAATAACCCGTGCCGGCCGGCGCGCTGACAAACTGGGACTGGATGGCGCGCGCACTGTCTTCAAATTGATGCACCCATTCGAAGCGGGCGCCCGGCGCGAGAATGCCCCAGGGCATGCTGATCGACTGGCTGAACTGGCTGCCCAGCGTCGTCGTCAACGATGAAATCGATTGGTCCGCCACACTCAGGGCAAATCCCGCGCCGCCCTGTTCGTTATATTGATCGATCGTGGTTTCGATATATTCGCCGCGAATATAAGGGCTGATAAAGAAATTAGCTATATAGATATCCTTGCCGAAGCCCACGCTGCCACCGTACTGGTCGCCCTGCGGGTTGCTGGTCGCCGAACTGATCATGCCGGGATAAATGATGCGCCGGTCCATTTCGTAATCATGAATGGCATAACTCATGACCCAGTCGACATAAAAATCCTTGGGCAGAAAATAACTGCCATAGACGGCGAAGTCGCCGGATTGCGTGGTCATGTCGCCGCCATTGTTATCAAAATCCGTATTCGTATGACCGTAACCGGCCGCCATGCCCATGATCAATGCGTCGGTAAACCGATAATCGACCCCCAGCGTAATGCCTTTGGTTTCAAGTTCAAACCCCTTTTCGCGCCCGGTCTTGTTTTTATCGCCGACTTTGATCTGGCCTTTCAGAAAGAAACCTAGCGGGCTATCCCTGAACGGCTCGTCGCCGGCCGCGCCGCCCAATGCATTGTTGAAGGCATGCTGCGCCAATTTGCCTAGCGCCACGTTTTCGCCGTCGACATCCATGGAGAAGCCGAGCACGGAGATGCCGCTGCCATTTTGCCTGTTTCGCAGTTCAACGATGCGGCCATGAATAACCTGTAGCTGTTGCGACCCGAAATCGACGGCAGCCGATCCCTGGGAGGCTATTTGCTCGGGAGCGATGGCATCGAGAATTTGCCGTATTTCATCATTGCTCAGCCCGGACAGATACAGTTCGTCGCAACGCTGCCTGAATTCGCCGGTTGCCGCGGCGCATGACTGGTCCAATGCCGCGGCGATCGACCGTTGGTTGGGCGTGAGGTTGTCGAGCGCGCTCAGCTGCGGCGTGGTATTGGTTATCGTGACATTGATCGTGTCAATGGCGCCGAGCGCGGCGCCTGTCGGGTTGGACAGGCTGATCGAAAACAATTCGTCCTGTTCGGTCGTGTCGCTATCGGCGGCGGTATCGATCGTGATTGTTTTCGGACTGGCATCGCCATCATTCCATACCAGCGTGCCCGATTTCCCGGTATAGTCGCTGCCGGCAAGGGCAGAGCGGTCCGTGGTGGCGTAATCAACACGCACCTCGCCGTCGACGCCGCCTGATCTTTCCACCGTTACCGTGATCGCATTGCCTTCGGTTACCGTATCCTGCGCTACGTTGAATGCTACGGTGCCCGGCGCCGTTTCATCCATTATCGTAACGGTTGAACTGCTGGTGCCTAATGTCAGGGCATTGGTGGGATTGCTTAAATCAATGCTAAAGCTCTCGTTCGGCTCGGTTATGGAATCGGCGCTGATTGGAATGTCGATGGTTTTTGTGCCGGATTCGCCGTCGGCCCAGCTCAGGGTGCCGGAGACGGCATCGAAATCCTGGCCGGCAACCGCCGTGCCGTTATGAGTGTTATAGTCGACAGTGACGCTACCGCTCGAACCATTTGAGCGCGTGGCCGAGACGGTGACATGCCCGGATTTCTCATTGACGCTGTAGGTCGCACTGTCGAGATTGACGACACCGGCATTGTCGTCATCGAGGATCGTCACGGTCGTGCTGCTGGTGCCTAGACTGAGGCCAGTGCTGGGATTGCTGAGATTCAAGGTAAATGTCTCGTCCGGTTCTTTGGTTGAATCGGATGTTATAGGGATCACGATGGTCTTTGTGCCGGATTCACCGTCCTCCCAGTTCAGGGTGCCGGATACGGCGTCAAAATCCTGACCGGCAACCGCCGTGCCATCCGTTGTGGAGAAATCAACGGAGATGGCCGAATCGGCGCCATCCGAGCGCGTGGCGGAAATAGTGATGCTGCCGCCGCTTTCACTGACACTGTACGAAGCGCTGTCCAGGCTTACCGTGCCGGCTGTGTCATTATCGGTGATGTTGACGGTGGCTGTCGCATTACTAGTGATGAGCTCCTCGCCACAGCTTAGACTTTGGAGGCTCAATTGAATGTCTTTGGAATTTTCTGGCTGGGAATCATCGTTAATACTAATGTCTACAGTCGTTGAGTAGGTGGTTTGAACCTCATTGAAGTTAAAGTCGGTTTGAACAGAAAACCCGCCATCCAATGTATAATCGCTACCTTCAATTGCCGATCCGCTAGTAGGCGTGACGGTACCTGAAAAATTACAGCCACCATAATCGTTCGGTTCCTGAGTGACGGTAATGCCCAACTGTCTTGTCCCCGCAGCCTCATCGAAAGTATAGGGATCCTGGGCAAATGCCAGCGTCCAAGCCTCCACGGACAGCGGCGTCAGCGCCATCATACTCCAGGCGGCCAATATTAATGGCTTGGAACCATACAAACGTAGCGGTTGATAGACAGCATTTTTCGAGTCCGGTTTCTCAGGATAAACGGACGGGTGCTTAGGGTATGCCAAGGGCAATTGCATAATAAGGGGAGCTCCTCTATAACAGGCGGAACGTCATCCGCCGACAGCGTTATTTTTTTATTCATCGCTGACGAATATAATGAATCTTAGCAGAATACTGACAGCTGAGCATGACTTATATATGATGCCGGCAATTGCAAAAATCCCATTGATAAATTTTCGTTAACGAAGATTGGCTGTCTGCAAAGGATCATTGCCTGGATCTTTCTCACGGTTGGAAAAAATAAAAGAATGTCACTAAAAACAAGCTCTTTTTCGCCGCCATTGTTGTTCCGGGCTGTCAGGACATGAGCAAAATTCTCTATGCCTGGGAATTGGGCGCGGGGTACGGCCATATCGGAGCTTTTCTTTCCGTGGCAAAACAATTCCAGGAACGCGGGCATGAGGTCATTTTTGTCCTGAAGGATCTTGCGCATGCCCATACGCTGCTCGGTAAGTACGATTTTTCCTATGTTCAGGCCCCCATGCGCTGGCCGGGGGGCGCCGCCGTGCCGCCGGCGATAAACTATGCCGGTATCTTGCGCAACACGGGTTTTCATGAGCCGGCAGGGCTTTTGGCCAGAACGCAAGCCTGGAAAACGTTGATAGCGTGTCTGAAACCGGACATTTTGCTGTTTGACCACGCACCGACGGCGCTGCTGGCTGCCCGCGGCCTGGCGATTCCGCGTGCCTTGTTCGGCACCGGCTTTTATTCGCCGCCCCGGCTCAGCCCGATGCCCACGATGCAGCCCTGGCTGCACGTGCCGGAACAAGAACTGGTCAACAGTGAAGCGCTGATCGTAACGATGATAAATTCGGTGATGGAGCAGGTCGGTGGGCGGAGGCTGACGGTTCTGGCGGATTTGTTCGAAGTCGAGGAGAATTTTCTCTGTACCTTGCCGGAACTTGATCATTATCAGGGGCGCAAGCAAGGCGGATATTGGGGGCCGTTCTTTACTGGGTCGGAAGGCATTGAGCCGGTATGGCCTGGCGTGGGTGATAAACGCCTGTTTGCCTATCTGAACAGGGACTATGCAGGCCTGGAGCCGTTGCTGCGGCAATTGCGGACTTCGTCCTGGTCGGTGCTGGCCCATATACCGGGTACGACCCCAGCGTTTATACAAAAAAACAGCAGCGCCAATCTGCATATCTCGGCGCAACCGGTGAACATGCGGCAAGCGGCGTCACAATGCGAAACGGTTATTTGTCATGCCGGCGCCGGCATTGTCGCGGCCATGCTGCTGGCCGGCAGGCCGTTGCTGATGTTGCCGATGCATCTGGAACAAGCGTTGACGGCAAGAAATGTGGCCTCGCTCGGCGCCGGCGTGTGTATTCCGGCCGAGACGAAAAAGCCGAATTATCGTTCAGCGGTTATGGAAATTTTATCGAACGGCAAATATACGAAAACGGCGGAAAAATTCGCCGGTAAATATGCGGGGCTGGTTCCCGAGACCCAGGCGCTTCGTATTGTCGAACGCTGCGAGGCGCTGATAATGGGTACGAGGCTGTGAAAGTATTCAATTTAAAGAATTTAACCACGAAGGACACGAACGCCTCCAAGGATGGAGGCGGTAGAATTGCGTCTGGAACAGCAATCGAGAGCACGAAGTTTTAAACTTTTGATTAACCTAATTTTTTCTTCGTGTCCTTCGTGATCTTCGTGGTGAATAAGGCTTTTTATGACGTTTTTCACTAATTCTTTCACACTCTCGTACCCAGGCTATCGGGCAATGCTGACGCTGGTTTTGTCGAGATTGACAGTGAACACTTCATTCTGGTCGGCCTTCATTTCGATAAAGGCTTTCCATTGCGCCTGATCGAGATCGCGGAAGGCCGCAAGCACGGCTATATAACGAGCGCCGGGTTGTCGCTCCTGTTTGTCGCTGATTTTTTGTCCGGGCCTGATTTCCAGTTCTTCGCGGTATTTGATATCCTTGCCAACCTGAGCCTGATCATTTTCATATAAAGCGAAAAAATCGCTATTATTAAAGGCAGCAATGCTTTCAAACTGATAAATGCGCACGACCAGCGGTGATGCTCGGCCTTCAATATCCGGATTCAGCTCGTTAGTGGCGGCAAGATTAAGCTCAACCATGAAGGGCTCCGGCGTTGCCGTACTCGAGACATCTTCCTGGAATAAACTGCATCCGCTTAGAATGAGTAGACAACAAATAACCAGACAGGGCAGCGAACCGCTGCGTATAAAACTGTTAATGCCAAGCACGATTTAGCCTCGAGTTCATCAATGAACGGTCAGGGTGAAGTCCGCTTCTGATCACAAATTAGATGAATTTGTAATGCTTAGGAACGGAAAAACAAGGGATTTTGAATGCGTTCGATTCTAGCGTTAAAGCAGCCAGCCTGCAAGGTTTTGCTGGCGGACCTCCTGGTCGAGGCCCCTGCGTTCAGGGTTTTTTTCCGGTATCGATGGCGGATAATTTGATTTAAGGCGGCTTGGAAAAATTATAATAATCACGGTTCAGGTTGTATATTAGCTTTCCCGGAAGGTTTTTGATTATCTACGGTTAGAGTTTGTTAAACGGATAAGCATCATAAATTCAGGAGTAGGGTAGGTATGTCGTTATCGCTAAAAATAATATCATTCAAAGGGCAGCCCTTCGGCGCCGGTACGGAGGTTGTTTTCGACAGCAACGGGGGAACGATCGGGCGTGCCGACGAAAATACATTGGCGCTGCCGGATCCTGAAAAGTTTGTGTCCAGGCGACATGCGTCCATCCTGTTTGAGAATGGTCAATATCTGTTCAAGGACTCCAGTTTAAGCGGCACCTATATCGACAATCAGGAATCGCCGCTCAATAACGCGACCCAGGTGCTGGCCGACGGCATGCGCCTGAGGATAGGCGAATATGAAATTCTGGTTTCCATGACGCAGGAACAGCAAGCGGACGACTTGGCTTTCGAGCCGGACGTATTCGCTTCGTCGTTTACGGACTCGCCTGTCGCCGAAAATCCATCCTACGAGCCCGCCCCTTTCGCACCGGTAGACGATATTTTTAACGCTACATCCCAAGACGATCCGCATCTGGACGCGTTTCTTGGCAACACGGCCGACACGCCTTTCCCGATATCCGATAACCTGTTGCAGCCGGACCCTGATGACCAGGGGCAACCGAAATTCGACAGCCTGATGCAGGCTAATATAGCGACAATCCATGACAGCTATATTCCGCCCGCCCCGTTCGCGGCTCCGCAAAGCGCTAATGAAATCCCCGACGACTTTAATTTCGAGGAATTATTTAATTCCGAGCCAGGTGCGCCAGCCGATGAGCACAGCTGGTTTCAAGGGTTTGAGCCGGAAACAGCCGAGCAATTGCCGCCGGAGACAGCGGAAATCGAACCCGTGTCCGAGGATCTGCTCGGCAAGATGCTGGAGCCGGAAGTGCCGGTGTCCGGGGCCCCGGTCCCGGACCGGGATTTTACTCAGGACAGGCCGGCAGTTCCTGAGCAGGCCCCGGTTATGCAAACCTCGGCAGCCGTTCAGCCCGCTGGCTCGGATGAGTTGTTCAAGGTATTTTTGCAGGGCGCCGGAGTAGAGAAAAAAGACTTGCTGGAGCAGGCGGCGCCGGAAACCATGCGCCGGATCGGCTTGATGTTCAGAAAACTGGTCGAGGGTACCGTGGCGGTGCTCAGGAGCCGCGCGGAATTCAAAAGCCAGTTCCGCGTCAGTATGACGACCATAAGGACAACCAATAACAATCCGCTTAAATTCGCCGTGACCACCGAGGATGCCTTAACGCATCTGGTTAAAAACGGGCAGGGCGGATTCAAGGATTCGGTCGAGGCGATCGATGAGGGCATCAACGATATCATGAGCCATCAGATGGCCATGCAGGCCGGCATCCAGGCGTCCCTGGCGCAAATTTTAAGACAGTTCGATCCGAAACTGATCGAAAAACAGTTTGAGGAAGGGCTGGTTTTGCAAAAAAAATCAAAATGTTGGGATAAATATACTAGTCTTTATCCACGGGTGGTCGAACAGGCGATGGAAGATTTTTTCGGTGATGCCTTTGCCGAAGCCTATGAAAAACAAATGAAGCAGTTGAGCAATCTACGGACGGAAAAATAAAAATAACAATATTCCAAATTCAGGGTTTTTGGATATGATATTTGCAGTATAAGTGCGGGGGGCACGAAAAATAATGTCAGAGAATAACAGAGTAATCTGGTCGCAGGGGATGTTCTTGCGCCCGCAACATTTTCAGCAGCATGACCGCTATATCGAAGCCTTGGTGCGGGGGCGGTGCGGTGTGGGCCGGGTCTATGACTGGGGCATTGCCCGACTGAAAATCGACCAGCGGCAATTGGCGATGGGCAAGTTTGCGCTGGCCGAATGCAGCGGCATTTTTCCGGACGGCACGCCTTTTAACCTGCCGGCCGATGACGAATTGCCCCAGCCTATCGACATACCGGTCGATGTGCAAAACAGCATTATCTATCTGTCCCTGCCGGCGCGCCTTGAAGGATCCATCGAAGTCGACAGCGCTGAAAAGCCCAATAATCTGGCGCGCTATCACGCCGTGGAAACGGAAGTCAGGGATCACAATACCAACAGCAACGAAGTTTCCGAGGTCATGATTGGCCGGTTGCATACCAGCCTGATGCTGGAAAAACAGGAACGTGCCGGCCATATCTGCATAGGCGTGGCCCGGGTCATCGAATCGCGCGCCGACAAGAACGTGATTCTCGACGAAGAATTTATCCCTCCCAGCCTTGATTGCCTTGCCAATCCGAAAATCATCGGCTTTATTAAGGAGATCTGCGGTTTGCTGCATACCCGGGGCGAGGCGCTGGCCGGCAGGGCGTCGGAAGCGGGGCGCGGAGGCGTTTCGGAAATTTCCGATTTTTTATTGCTGCAGGTCATCAACCGGCTGGAACCGCTTTTCGAGCACCTGCAGCATCTGCCCGGCATGCATCCGGAGGATTTCTACCGCATTGCGCTGCAAGTGGCCGGCGAGCTGTCGACTTTCTCCAAACCCAAAAAGCGTCCCGTCAGTCTGCCTGTTTACAAGCACGACAACCTGCAACTCACCTTCAGCTATGTCATCGAGGAAATACGCGACTGCCTGAGCCTGGTGCTGGAGCAAAACGCCATACCGATCCCGCTGACGCCGCCAAAATACGGCACACGCGCGGCGAAAATACCCGATTACAATTTACTGAAAGACGCCTTCTTCGTATTGGCCGTGAACGCACAGGTGCCAGTTGAATTGTTGCGCAGCCAGTTTCCGACTCAGGTTAAAATCGGCCCGGTCGAACAAATTCAGCAACTGGTCAGGTCGGCGCTGCCCGGCATCACCGTGCATCCGTTACCGGTCGCGCCCCGGCAGATTCCCTATCATGCGGGCTTTTCCTATTTTGAATTGAACAAGCAGAGCGAGTTTTGGCAGCAAATGCGCAAGTCCGGCGGCTTTGCCATCCATATAGCCGGCGAATTTCCGGGTCTTGAACTTGAATTTTGGGCAATTAAAAACGGGTAACACAGCGTGAATAATGGTGATCCTTTCGGCAACTTTCTAGACGACGACAAAACTGTTCTGAAACCTTCGCCGGGTCTGCGACGAAAACCCGCTTCGGAGCCCCCGCATCCGGAACAGACGGCACCGGCCTTTGGCCCCGGTGCTGCCGAGGTACTGACCCAGCGGATCAATCTGCAATCGGGCGACAATCCGCTGGTCGGCAGCGCCATGGCGCTATTGTCGCTGGTGACGCAGCTGCGTAACTCCGCATCGCATGCCGACATACCGGGGCTTAGAAATAAGCTGATCAGCGAGGTAAGAAACTTCGAGACCCAGGCCCTGCAGGCTGGCTGCCAGCCTGAGCACGTGCAGGCCGCGCGTTATGCGCTGTGCTCGCTGCTGGACGAATCGATACTCAATACGCCGTGGGGCTGCAATAGTCTCTGGACCACACAGAACCTGCTGGTCACCTTTCATAAGGAATCCTGGGGCGGCGAGAAGTTTTTTCAGATACTGAAGAATTTGATCGCGCAACCCGGCACTTACCTGCATTTGCTGGAGTTGTTTTATTTTTGCCTGAGTCTGGGTTTCGAGGGCAAGTACCGGGTGCTGGAGCACGGCTCGACACGGCTTGAAGAAGTGCGCGAAAACCTGTACCTGGTTATTCGCCGGCAAAGAGGCGACTTTGAAAAGGAATTGTCCGCGCACTGGCGCGGTATTACCGACAAGCGCAATGTGCTGGCCAAATATGTGCCTTTGTGGGTTGTGGCCTCGCTGACCGGCTTAATCCTGATGCTGGTATTCCTGGGGTTTCTGTATGCTGTCAATCAGGCTTCCAATCCGTTGCTGAGCCAGTTGTATAAGATTAAGGACGATCTCGAAGCCAGGGTGGCCGTCAACAAACCCCGGCCGCAAGCACAGCCGGAAGTCGTGCCGGTCAGAAATATTATCGACGATATCAGCGCGTTTCTGGCGCCTGAAATTCAGCAGAATAAAGTCACTGTAGACTCGGTTAACGGCAAAACCGTAATCAGAATCATGGCCAAGAGCTTTTTTGCCTCCGGCAGCGACCAGGTTCAGACCATGTATTATCCGTTGCTGGAAAAAATTGCCCAGGCGCTGGCTACCGTCACCGATCCTATCACCGTGGTCGGGCATACCGATAATGTGCCCATTTTCACGGCCCGCTTTCCTTCCAATTGGGATTTGTCCAGTGCCAGAGCCCAGACCGTGGCGGCGTTTTTAAACAGCCGGGCCCGGTTTAGCCATCCGATTGCCTCGGAAGGGCGCGCGGATACGCAAAGTTTGGTTCCTAACGACAGTCCGGAGCACCGGGCCATGAATCGGCGTATAGAAATCAATTTTTAAGAATTTTAAGGTCAATCGTGAAAAAAATTATCGATTTCTTCAAGAAAAAATGGGTGATACAGCTCATTGGCATTATCGCGCTGAGTCTGGTGTTATGGTTTTTCGGTCCATTGATCGCGATAGGCGGCAAGGTTCCGTTTGAATCCGAGGTGTCGCGGTTAATCGCCATTCTGGTTATCGTGGTGCTGTGGGGCGCCAATAACCTGCGTATTCAGGTCAAAGCCAACCGCGCCAACACGCAGATGGTCAATGAACTGGTGGAGACAAAAGGAGCCGATCCGTTGCTGGTCGATCATGAGTCGGCCGAAGAAATCGGCGTGCTCGGGCAAAACTTCGATGCCGCCTTGCAAACCCTGAAGCAGACCAAAAACAAGTCGTCGCAAGGCAGGCAGTATCTCTATGAGCTGCCCTGGTACATCATTATCGGTCCGCCGGGTTCCGGCAAAACCACGGCCTTGATCAATTCCGGCCTGGAGTTTCCATTGTCGGACCGCTTCGGTAAAAGCGCCATCCAGGGGGTCGGCGGCACGCGCAACTGCGACTGGTGGTTTACCGATCAGGCGGTATTGCTCGATACGGCCGGCCGTTATACCACCCAGGACAGTCATGAATCCGTCGACAAAGCGGCCTGGCTGGGCTTTTTGGATCTGTTGAAAAAACACCGGCCGCGCCGGCCCGTCAACGGCGTGCTGGTCGCGATGAGTCTGTCCGATCTGCTTCGCCAGACCGAGGAAGAGCGCACGCTGCATGCACAGGCTATCCGGCAGCGCATCCAGGAATTGAATGAGCAACTCGGCATTCGCATCCCGATCTATATGCTGTTCACTAAAACGGACCTGATCGCGGGCTTCACCGATTTTTTCGCCGATTTCGGCCATGACGAGCGCACCCAGGTGTGGGGCGTCACCTTTCCGGAAGAGAATGAACAACAGCCGGCCGATGTTATCGCCCGTGTGGGGCAGGACTATGACGAGCTGTTGGCGCGATTGAATGACCGCATGCAGAAGCGCTTGCAGGAAGAGCGGGATCTTCAGCGCCGCAATCTGATTTTTGGTTTTCCGCAGCGCATGTCGTTGCTGAAGGAGCCGATGACCAGCTTCCTGCAGCAATGCTTCGGCGTTAACCGCTATCAGGCGCCTGCCTTGCTGCGCGGCGTTTATTTCACCAGCGGCACGCAGGAAGGTACGCCGATTGACCGGCTGATGGGCATACTGGCCAGTACTTTCAAGCTCGACCGTTTTTCGGCGCCGGTGTTCAGCGGCAAGGGCAAAAGCTATTTTCTGACGCGTCTGCTTAAGGAAGTGATCTTTGGCGAGGCGGAAATCGTCGGTTTGAACCAGCGCGTGGAACAGCGCCGCACGCTGATGCAAAGATTGGCATACGGAGCGGCCATGGCACTGACGATCGGCATGGCTGCCTTATGGTCGACCAGTTTCACGCGCAATCAATTGGCGATTGCCGACGTGCAGGATAAAAACGGACAGTACGAAAAAATAGTTGCCGATACGCCCGAATGGAAAAGCGATTTCGCCGCCTTGTTAAAACAGATGGATGCGCTTTACGCCGTGCGGGACGTTTTTCCGGAAGACGCGCCCTGGTCCATGCAGTTCGGGCTTTACCAGGGCGACAAAGTCAGGCCCCTGGTCGAAAGCGCCTACGGCAAGCAATTGGCGAACCGTTTTCTGCCGCTCATCAAAGCCAGGCTGGAACAGCGCCTGGTCGGCGAGGAATCCAGGAATCCGGAGATTTTATATGAACTGCTGCGTGTGTATTTGATGCTCGGCAATCGGGATAAAATGGACGCCCGGATTTTCCGGCCCTGGATCGCGCTGGACTGGGAAAACAACTATCCGCAGGCTGTGCAGGAAGGGTTGCTGGTGCATCTGGACAATCTGTTGAAGTTGCCGCCGGAAGCCCAGCAGCTGGACGATCAGCTGATTGCCGACACCCGGCGGATATTGACGCAAATACCGGTGGCGCAACAGGTTTACATGCGTATCAAGCGCGAGGCCCTGCAGCGCCATGACTATGATTTCAAACTGATCGATGCCTTGGGTTTGGGCGGAAGCCGTGTGTTCTCGGCCGTCAACGGCACGCTGGAAGAACAGCTGATCCCCGGCTTTTTTACTTACGACGGCTTTTATCAGGTTTTTTTGAAGGAAAGCAAGGATCTGGCCAAGCAGACGGTCGAGCAGCGGTGGGTGCTGGGCGAGGATAACATGGCCGGCGTACAGGATTCAGCTGAACTGGAAGCCAAGCTGCGCAGTTATTATTTCATCGAATTCATCAAGCGCTGGGATGACTTGCTGAACAATCTGAAGATCAGGTCAACGGCCAACCTGCAGCAATCCATCGAAGTGCTGGAGGTGGTTTCCGGCAGCGATTCGCCCTTGCGCAAACTGTTGCAGGCGCTGGATCAGCAGACGACGCTGACGCGTGTTTCGGCCGAAGCGGGCGCCCTGGATAAATTGAAGCAGGGCGTCGAGGCGGCCGGCGGCGATGCGCGCATGCAAAAACTGTTGAATACGGCCAAAGTGGCCGGCGTCACGACCGAGGCCGCGGGCGATTCAGGAAAGGAAGTCGAGCGTCATTTCGAAAGGCTGACCGCTCAAATCAGGAATATCGGCGGCGCCGTCGCTATCGATCAGATTATTGCCGATCTGGGTCAGCTCTATGGATACATGGCCGATCTGGGCAGTACTTCCGATGCCTCGGCAGCGGTCAATCTGGCGATGCAGCGCAGTTCGGGCGGCAACGATATCATTGCCCAGATTCAACTGCACTCGGCACGCTTGCCGGATCCTTTGCAGGATTGGGTCAGAACGCTGGCTTCGGGTAACTGGGGCATTATTCTGGGAGGAGCCAAGAGTCAATTGAATCGCAGCCTGAAAAGCGAAGTGACCACGATCTGCAAAAGCGCGCTGGAAGGCCGCTATCCATTGTCAAAAGCCAGTCGCACCGATATTACCCTGCAGGATTTCGGCAGATTTTTTGCGCCGAACGGGGTTTTGGACCAGTTTTTCAATACCCATCTGAAGCCGTTTGTCGATACCAGCGGTGTGCGCTGGAGGTTGATTGCCCAGGACAATCAATCGATCGGCATATCGCAGGGCGTTTTGAGCCAGTTCCAAAATGCGGCTAAAATACGCGACGTGTTTTTTCAGGGGGGCGGCCAGTTGCCGGCTATCTCGTTTGAACTTAAGCCGTTGCTGCTTGATTCGAATGCCTCGCGTTTCTGGCTCGACATGGGCGGACAGCAGATCAGCTACCGCCATGGCCCGGCGCGGGCCACGCAGTTCCAATGGCCGGGCACGGGCGGCGGACTGGTCCGGTACGGTTTCGAGCGGCTGGACGGCAGGCAGGTCAGCCGTTCGGAAGAGGGCGCCTGGGCTTTGTTCCGGGTACTGGACAAAGCTGACATACAAAAATCCACTCAGGATAGCTATGCCGTGACTTTCGACATCGAGGGGCTGAAGGCGAAATACGAGTTAAGAGCCAACAGCGTATTCAATCCGTTTGCATTCGATGCATTGAAAAATTTTCGCTGCATAGCCGGGATTTGATTATGGAAAACCTGTCCGCTCCGGGGTTTTATGGAAAATTACCGGTACTTGGTGATTTTGTTTCCCGTCGCCTTACGCGCGAGTTTATCCAGCCGTGGGATAAATGGCTGCAAAGTGCCATCGCCGTGAGTCAGCAGCATCTTGGTCAGCACTGGTTGAAGGCCTATCTCTCCAGTCCGGTCTGGCGTTTCGCATTGAGCCCGGGATTATGCGGCAATACCGGCTGGATCGGCGTGCTGATGCCCAGCGTTGACCGGGTCGGGCGTTATTTCCCGTTGACCGTTGCATTGCCTGCGCCGACTGGCGCCAATTTGTCCGATCTGTTCATGGCCAATAACGATTGGTACGGGGCCGTCGAGTCAGTCGCGCTGACGGCGTTGGAGGAAAATCTCGACCTGAACGATTTCGATGGTTTGCTCAACAGTATGCCTTTAGTGGTGAAACCGGATATGCGAACCGTCGACAGAACGTTGCAGCGCAATACCGATTCGGAGAAAAAGGCCCTATGTATCGGCATTGATCATACCGGCCCTGCTGAAGAGGCGCTGGCGGATTTCAAAACCGATCTGCTCGATGTTTTTACCTCCGGCTACAGTTTGTGGGCGACACTCGGCTGCGAGCACATCAAGCCGTTTCTGTTTGGCTGCGATGGTCTGCCGCCGGTAAATGCGTTCGTCGGCCTGCTGTCCGGCGATATGTCGTCCCGCGGCTGGCAGCTTGACACGACCACCTTGTCAAGCAGCGCCGAAGACGCTGACCCGGACAAGACGCTGCCGCCCCGGCGCAGCACCGGCCACACGAATAGCGGAAGTGCCGGTTTAATATATGGCGGACCGGGACTCAAATGGCGGTCTTGTGCCGGAACCGATGTCGGGCTGCGCCGAAAATGCAATGAAGATGCGATACTGGATCGCCCCCAGGCCGGCATATGGGCGGTAGCGGACGGCATGGGCGGTCATCAGGCCGGCGATGTGGCGAGCCGGATGATTGTCGAGGCCCTGGGCAATCTGGAATATTCAGACGATCTGGATGCCTCGATAAAAACAGCCGACACCTGCCTGAAGCAAGTCAATGAAGATCTGCGTGATCTGGCGGAAAGCCAGTTTAACAAACAAATCATCGGCAGTACGGTTGTGGCGCTGATAGCGGGCGTTAAGCATTTTGCCTGTCTGTGGGCCGGCGATAGCCGCCTTTACCGGCTTAGGAGCCGGCAGCTGGCACAGCTGACCGTGGACCACTGTGCCGAGGAATATCCTGTTAATGGACTGATACCTGCAGATAGACCGCTGAAACAGTCCAATATCATTACCCGCGCTATCGGCGCTGACGATGATTTGGTGCTGGACTGCGAGATCGTTGAAGTGCTGCCGGGCGATATTTACCTGCTTAGCAGCGACGGATTGGATAAAGAGGTCGGCTTTCACGAAATTGAGTCTATACTTAATGACTCTACCTGTGAGTCCGGTGTAAAGGCCTTGATTGATCTGACGCTGGAACGTGGCGCCCGCGATAACGTCTCGGTGGTGGTCGTGGAAATTATATAGACGCTAAGAACTATAGGGTTTTAGCATCTTTGATGATGTGATAGAGTTTGCATCAATAATAAAAAAATAAAAAAAATCAGGGGGAGCCATTGGCTGTCGATTTAGAAAGTTATTTGGAAGCGATAGATCCGGAAAACGTCTGCGGCGATGATCTGGAATACGATGCCGATTTTATTGCGCTTGAGCAGGCGATTAAGGGCAAGCCGGAGCAACAGGTCGGGGATACCATTCAGGATGCGGAACCGCCCAACTGGCGTGAAATAAGAAAAAGCGCGGAACAGCTATTGACCCGTACCCGGGACCTGCGGGTACTGATCAGTTTGCTGCGGGCCCTGATCGCAACCGAAGGCTTCGCAGGCTTTAACGACGGCATATCCCTGATCAAGGCGCTGGTCGAACAGCGCTGGGACAGTATTTACCCTCAACTCGATCCGGACGATGACAACGACCCGACCGAACGGGTCAATATTCTGATGTCCTTGTGCGACCATGAGACCATTCTGCGTCCGCTTCAGCAAACGCCACTCATTGAATCAAAAGGCCTGGGCCGGTTCAATCTGCGCGATGTTTCTATTGCCACGGGAAAAATAACCGTGGCCAACAACGACAGCGGCATCAGCTCATCGACAATAGACGCCGCCGTTCAGGACAGCGATCCGGAAAACCTTCAGCATACATTCGAGGCAATCAGCGCCGGCCTTGACAGCCTTAATGGCCTGGAGCGCTTTGTCACCGAGCAGGTCGGCATCAATGACGCGCCTAACTTTGGCGACTTGAGAAATCTGCTAAAGGAAAGCAGAGCGCTGTTGACGGACTGGCTGGCAACACGAGGCGGCGTAGAAACGGTCGTTACCGACGAGGCTGAAAGCGCCAATGACGACGATGCCGGCAAAGCCGTGCCTGTTGCCGCTGAAAAAAAATCAGCGCCGGGCGCCATCAACGATACACGCGATGTACTTAACGCACTGAACCTGGTCTGCGAGTACTACAAGAAAAATGAACCGTCCAGTCCGGTGCCTATTTTCATAGAGCGCGGTATGAGGCTGGTTGGCAAAAGCTTTATGGAAGCACTAAAGGATATCGCGCCTGACGGCCTGGATCAGGCCAATGTCATCAGGGGCATTCGTGATGAAGATGAATACTGAAATCAAGTAAGGTTTGGCAATTTAAACGTTAAATTTAAGGGGCATTATTAAATGGCACAAAGTAGTCAAAAGTTTATCGCACGCAATCGTGCGCCAAGAGTCCAGATCGAATACGACGTCGAATTATACGGAGCGGAAAAGAAAATTCAGTTGCCGTTTGTGATGGGCGTGCTAGCCGATCTATCAGGAAATCCCGCCGAGCCTCTGGCTCCGGTCGCCGAGCGCAAGCTGCTGGAAATCGACGTCGACAATTTCGATGAACGCTTGAAATCCATGAAGCCGAGAGTGGCATTCAATGTGCCGAATACCATTACGGGCGAAGGCAATCTGAACGTGGATATCACTTTTCAGAGCATGGACGATTTTTCTCCCGCAGCTGTAGCCAGAAAAGTGGAGGGACTCAATAAACTGCTGGATGCCAGAACGCAACTGGCCAATCTGGTGACCTATATGGACGGCAAGGGCGGCGCGGAAGAATTGATCGCCAAAGCCATCAACGATCCCGCCTTGTTGCAATCGCTGGTCGCGGCGCCTAAGCCGGATGCCGAACCTGCATCAGAAAACCAGGACGCAGGAGAATAAGCCATGACTGAAGTAGCAAGCGCACCAGAAGCTCAGGCGGGAACGCAGGTACAGGAAACCAGCGATTTTTCATCCTTGCTGAACAAGGAGTTCAAGCCCAAGTCGGACCGCGCCAAGGCAGAGGTTGAGAACGCGGTTCAGACCCTGGCCGAATACGTCTTGAAAGATGCGTCCATCGTTTCGGAAGACGCCATCAATTCGATAGAAGCCATCATCGCGCAAATCGACAAAAAGCTGACCGAACAGGTTAACCTGATCCTGCACCATGAAGATTTTCAGAAGCTGGAAGGTTCATGGCGCGGCCTGCATTATATGGTTAACAATACCGAAACCGATGAGCAGCTGAAAATCAGGGTCATGAACATCACGAAAAAGGAGCTGGGCAAGACGCTGAAGAAATTCAAAGGCACGGCCTGGGACCAAAGTCCGCTGTTCAAGAAGCTTTATGAAGAAGAATACGGCCAGTTCGGCGGCGAACCGTTCGGCTGCCTGATGGGCGATTATTACTTTGACCATTCGCCGCAGGATGTCGAATTGTTGTCCCAGATAGCACAGATTTCCGCCGCTTCGCATGCGCCGTTCATTGCCGGTGTCTCGCCTTCGACGCTGCAGATGGATTCATGGGGCGAACTGGCCAATCCGCGCGACCTGACGAAAATATTCTCGACGCCCGATTATGCGGCGTGGCGCTCATTGCGCGAATCGGACGATTCCAAGTACATCGGCCTGGCCATGCCGCGTTTCCTGTCCCGTCTGCCGTACGGGTCCAAAACCGACCCGGTCGATGAGTTCGATTTCGAAGAAGATACCGAGTCGGCCAACAGCAGCAATTACGCCTGGTCGAATGCCGCCTATGCCATGGCGACCAATATCAACCGGTCGTTCAAGCTGTACGGCTGGTGCTCCAGAATCCGCGGCATTGAATCGGGCGGCGCGGTGGAAAATCTGCCCGTGCATTCTTTCCCGACCGATGACGGCGGCGTGGACATGAAATGCCCAACCGAAATCGCTATCAGCGACCGCCGCGAAGCGGAACTGGCCAAATCGGGCTTTATGCCGCTGGTGCATAAAAAGAACTCCGACTTCGCCGCATTCATCGGTGCGCAATCTTTGAATAAGCCGGCTGAATATGATGATCCGGATGCCACGGCGAATGCCAACCTTGCGGCCCGCCTGCCTTATCTGTTCGCGACCTGCCGTTTTGCGCATTACCTGAAATGCATTGTGCGGGATAAGGTCGGCTCTTTCAAGGAAAGAGAAGATATGGAGCGCTGGCTTAATGACTGGATCTTGAAATATGTGGATGGCGATCCGGCAAACTCCAGCGAAACAACTAAAGCGCAAAAGCCGCTGGCGGCCGCCGAGGTTGTTGTCGAGGAGATAGAGGGAAATCCCGGGTATTACTCGTCCAAGTTTTTTCTTCGCCCGCACTATCAGTTGGAAGGTCTGACAGTGTCGTTGCGATTGGTTTCCAAACTGCCCTCCGCGAAAGGCGGATAGTATTTTGGTGCTTACGAGTCATGGAGCCTAGCACTTATTAAGGACGACGCTTCTGGCTTTTTTTTGATGTCTTAAAGTAAATAAAAGGAGAGACAAATGGCTGTAGATATGTTTATTAAAATCGGCGATATCAAAGGTGAATCGCGCGACAAAACTCATAAGGATGAGATTGACGTTTTGGCCTGGAGCTGGGGGATGTCGCAATCGGGCACCACACATACAGGCGGAGGCGGAGGCGCGGGCAAAGTCAGCGTACAGGATATATCGTTTACCAAATATGTTGATAAATCCTCCTCGCCTTTAATGATGGCTTGCTGCAACGGCAAGCATTATCCGGAAGCGACGCTGGTTGTTCGTAAAGCCGGAGAAACGCCTTTGGAATATATCGTTATTAAATTGAAGGAAGTGCTTGTTACTTCCGTCAGCACTGGCGGCAGCGGCGGCGAGGACCGATTGACAGAAAACGTCACGCTGAACTTCGCTCAGTTCGAATACGCCTATCAGCCGCAAAAAGCGGACGGTTCGAAAGACGGCGGTGCAATCGAAACGAAATGGAATATCGCCGAAAACGTTAAAATCTAAAGCGATGGAATGCGAAGAAGGTGCAATGCCTTCTTCGCGTCTTTCATGGCTCAAATAATAAAAATCCAAAGCGTTTTTTTAAAAGCAGAGCAAATTTATGAAGCTTGCGGAACAGCATTTACAGGAAGGCCAGCTTCAGGAAGCGCTGGTTGAACTCCAGAACCAGGTTCGTAAAGATCCTGCCAATCCTAAACTCAGAACATTTCTATTCCAACTTTTGGTTATTCTCGGCGAATGGGATCGCGCACTGACGCAGTTGACTGTGGCGGGCGATCTTGATGCCGCGAATCTTCCCATGGTACAGACCTATAGAGAGGCGATTCGTTGCGAGGTCTTGCGCAAGGATATCTTCGCCGGCCGTAAAACGCCGGTGGTTTTTGGCGAGCCCGCGCAGTGGATCGCACTATTGCAGGAAGCGCTCAAGCTGATCGCGGATAATCGTTTCGCTGAAGCGCGAAATCTGCGCGATCAGGCTTTCGAACTGGCTCCCGCTACACCCGGAACAATCGACGGCACGGCCTTTAACTGGATCGCGGACGCCGATACCCGACTAGGCCCTATGCTGGAAACGGTGGTCAACGGCCGTTACTACTGGGTTCCCTTTAACCAGATTCGCGAGATTCACATTGAGGCACCTGCCGATCTGCGTGATTTTGCCTGGATGCCGGCGCATTTTATCTGGGCCAACGGCGGCGAAGCCTTCGGCTTGATTCCCACGCGTTATCCGGGCTCGGAAACCGCCGATGACTCGGCAATACGCCTGGCACGCAAGACTCAATGGCAGGAACAGGCGGAAGAGACTTTCATCGGCCTGGGTCAGCGCCTGCTGAGCACGGATGAAAACGACTATGCGGTGATGGATATTCGCGAAATCAAGTTCAATGCCGATTGATGCCGGTTTGAGTCATTGAGAAAAATAGCGTGAAAAAATTTTCCGAAGCATACGAAAAAGCGCTGCATGTGATAACGGCACAAAAGTTTGCCGACGATTGGCAGGGGTTTCTGCAAAATCAGGCTCGGGTCAAGGAATTGCTTAAGCCGGACGGCCCGGATTCAACACAGGCGGACGGTCTGGATAAAATACGCAAGAAAATCAATGACGCCAGCCATCACACCCTGGTGGCATTCTTTGTCGGCGGCGGAGGCGAAAAATTTGTCGAGGCGAGCAAAAATACGGCCTCGGCGGGAAAGCTGGAGGACCGGGCGGCGACATTGAAGATGCTGTATCATTTTTATCTGGCCAAGCAAAGAGGCGCGCAGGATGTGTGGGTGTATTCGCCACCCAAGGCGTTTGCACAGTGGATCTATGACGAGATCAAACCGCCTGAAAAAACCATGGTTGCCCGGTTGGGCAAGGCTAAGGAAGTCTACTCGGCGGGCGAAAGGAAAATCATGGGCGAGGCGCTGCTGTTGGCATTGAACTGGTCTTTGAACGTGGTCGCCAAGTTGGGCGATGCGAAAGACGATAGCAAAAAAATCATTCGCAAATGGTTCGCGGATGAAAACACGACCGATCAGCAAATTAATGAAGCCACTGAGAAACTGAAAACCGGCTTCCAGAAAATAGCCAACGTTGCCAATTCCAATAAGCTGATTTTCTCGGATGAACCGCTAGACCGCAACAAGGGCGGCTGGAAGGATTGGGCTTTTGTCTATAAAACCGAACCGCTGGAAGTCATTTACCTGCAAGGCGCTTTCTTGAAATCGGGCAACAGCGGCAAGCTATGGATGTGCGCATTGACCATCATTCATGAATTATCGCATCGCGCGGTCAACACCCGGGACCATCGTTACGATAGCGATGGCTTGAAGCCTTCGATGGGCGGGCTGCCGTATAGTAAAGCCCTGGAAAACGCCGACACCTGGGCTTACTTTGCCACTGATCTGGCTGGCAAACTATCGAATTCCGATTCCGGCAGGGTTCTGGCCTGACCGGTGTCTCACTTTTATGGGTAACGAGGGCGCGATGGAAAAAAAAAGGAAGGGACCGGAGCCTGTCAAACCGGTCAGCCATAACGGTGTGCGTTATGAAGCCGTGCATTGGGGAAAAGCCAGGGGGCTGGAACAGAACGGCGGCTATATTGCCGCCTACGACGACAACAGCGGCCAGGAGTTGTGGTTGTTGAAAGTGTACGACGTACCTTATGACGATGACATGGAAGACGACAAGCAGGATGTCTTTATCACCGATATGCGGCTCGGCTGGTTCAGGAAGCAGCGTTTATCGGTTAAAAACGAACGCAATCAGAAATATTATGTTGATCTGACCGATAAAAGCGTCAGTCCGGCCTGATGGGGAGAGTCGGTATGTTCAGATATTTGGCGCTAGGCGGTTTATTGCTGTTACTGCTCAATGACAGCGCCGTGCTGGCCGGGGAAATATCGAAAAAACGTGCAGGGCCTGCCGCTGCCGCGCCGGTCACCATCGGGCAGGTGCGTTATGAAGCGGTACCCTGGGGCAGAATACGCGAGCTTGATCAAAACGGTGGTTACATCGCCGCGATTGACGAAAACAGCGGCCAGGAGTTGTGGGTATTGAAGATTTACGATGTGCGGTATGACGGCGATATGGAAGATGACAAGCAGGACCTGTTTATTACGCGCATCGAGTCCAAAGACAACCGCACCCTGCTGATTGAAAACGAGAATGGCGAACGCTTCATCGTCGATTTACCGACACGCACCGTTAAGCCGGAATGACCGCCGCATTTGCACGGGACGACAAATAAAAACCATGGCCGAACTTACCCAGAAAGAACGTTTACAGCCCTCGCTCCTTGACCGGTTAACCGACGATGCGCCCGATAAAACGCAGGAATCGCGCGACCAGCGCGTCCTGTCGCTGAGCCGCCTGCGGCAGGGGGTATTGCGGGACATGGGCTGGCTGCTGAATACCGGTAGTCTCGATGCGGTCGAGGATTTTGCCGGCTTGCCTCTGGTCGCGGGCTCGGTAATCAATTACGGCATTCCGGATCTGGCCGGCACGACGTTATCGGGCGCCGATGTGCTGGAAATTGAGCGCCGCGTCCGTCAGGCCATTTGGGATTTTGAACCGCGCATCCTGCGCGATTCGGTCAAGGTCACGGTAACCGCGTCGGAAGACCAGATGAATCATAACGCCATGTCCTTCGACATAGAAGGCGACCTTTGGGCGCAACCCCTGCCGTTGCGACTCTACCTTAGAACAGAACTCGATCTTGAGACGGGCAACATGGAAATTATGGATAGAGGCGGCTAGTTATGGACCCTCGATTACTGAAATACTATCACCGCGAACTGCAGCACATCCGTGAAATGGGCGGCGAGTTTGCGCGTGAATTCCCTAAAATTGCCGGCAGACTGGGCCTGGACGAATTCGAATGCGCGGACCCTTACGTCGAACGTCTGCTGGAAGGGTTCGCTTTCATGGCGGCGCGCGTCCAGCTCAAGGTCGATGCGGAGTTTCCCCGTTTCACCCAGCATTTGCTGGACATAGTCTATCCGCATTATCTGGCGCCCACGCCCTCCATGACGGTCGTGCAGTTTCAGCCGGATTTGTCGGAAGGGGCGCTCAATGAAGGCTTTCCGATTCCCAGGAACACTTCTTTGCGCAGCCAGATCGGCAAGGGCGAGCAGACCGCTTGCGAATACCGTACCGCGCACGATTTGACTCTGTGGCCCCTGGAACTGGTGGAAGCCGAGTATCTGGCCGGCGCCGGTGCCGTCGCCAATATCGGCGCACCCAGCCTGCCCGGGCTGAAAGCCGGCATTCGGTTGCGCCTGAGAACGACGGCGGGACTGAAATTCAACCAGATCGCACTGGATCATCTGCCGCTTTACCTGCGCGGCGTGGGTGAATTGCCCATGCGGATTTACGAGCAGATGCTGGCCAATGCCATTGGCGTGGTGGTGCAGCCCACGCAACGGCCGGTCGCCTGGCAACAAGTGATCAGGCACGCCGGTGTCCGGCCCTTGGGCTTTGAAGACAATCAGGCGCTGTTGCCGTATGTCTCGCGTTCCTTCCAGGGCTACCGGTTATTGCAGGAATATTTTGCCTTTCCCGAGCGTTTCATGTTCGTCGAATTGACGCAGTTGCAGGAGGCGGTTCGGCAATGCCCCGACAGCGAGCTGGATATCATCATCCTGCTCAACCGCAGCAACCCTCAGTTGATCAATTCGATTGATGCCTCACGCTTTGCCTTGTTCTGCTCGCCGGCCATCAATGTCTTTCCCAAACGAACCGACCGAATCCATTTGACCAACCAGAACGCCGAATACCATGTCGTTCCCGACCGGACCCGGCCATTGGATTACGAGGTTTATCAAGTGACCGAAGTCACGGGCTATGGCAGCACGGCCGATGACAAGCAGGAATTTTTGCCCTTTTATCAGGCCAGCGCCGATGCCAGTCACAAGCGTAAACGGGCTTACTATACCCTGATCCGGTCGCCGCGCGTCGTTTCGTCCAAGCAGCGACAATACGGGCCGCGCTCCAGCTACACCGGCAATGAAATATATATTTCCCTGGTGGATGCCAATGAGGCGCCGTTTAAAAGCGATCTGAGGCAGCTCGGTCTTGCCACGCTGTGCACGAATCGCGACTTGCCGCTGCAATTGCCGATTGGCGTCGGAACGACCGATTTTACCATTCAGACCGGCGCGCCGGTTCAGTCGATACGCTGCCTGTCAGGTCCGACCCGGCCGCGTCCGTCCAACGCCCATAAGGATACGGCATGGAAACTGATCAGCCATCTGTCGCTGAACTATCTGACGATCGTCGATAACAACGACAAAGAAGGCGCCATGGCGTTCCGGAATCTGCTGTCATTATATGGCGAAAACAGCGATGCGGGTTTTCGCAAGCAAATAGAAGGGGTGTTGTCGATTCAATCCAAATCCATCGTCCGGCGCATCAATACCAAGGGGCCGATCGTGTTCGGGCGCGGCCTGGAAGTATCGGTCAATGTCGATGAAGCCGCCTTTGAAGGCAGCGGTGTGTTTTTGCTGGGGACGGTGCTGGAGCGGTTTTTTGCGCAATATGTGTCTATTAATTCATTTACGGAAATGGTGTTGAAAACCAGTGACCGGGGCGAGGTAATGCGATGGCCGACGAGAATCGGGCAGCGTCATCTGATCTAGAAGCATCGCTAGGCAGGGAGCCGTATAAATACGGCTTTTTCCAGTTGCTGCGCCTTATGGAATGCGCCTACAAGGATAAACCGCGGCTGGGCCGTTCGGCCAGGCCCGCCGATGATCCGGTCAGGCTGGGGCAGGAAGTTTCGCTGACCTTCGAGTCCTCCACGCTCAGCGCGTACACGCCGGGCAAGGACGGGCGTCCGCCGCGCCTGACGGGGCGCTTTTTGGGCCTGTTCGGCACCAACGGACCGTTGCCCCTGCACCTGACCGAATACGTTCGCGAAAGAATTTATCATTACCGCGACCATACCTTGGCGCGTTTTGCCGACATATTCCATCATCGCATGATGTGCCTGTTCTATCGCGCCTGGGCCGATACCGAGCCGGCCGTCAGTTTCGACCGGCCCGAGTCTGACCGGTTTTCCGGCTATGTCGGCTCGCTGGCGGGCCTGGGCCTGGAATCCCTGCGTGAGCGTGATGCCATGCCCGACCTGGCCAAGTTCTACTATGCCGGTTATTTGTCCAGTCAGGCCAAGAATGCCGAAGGGCTGCGGGCGCTGCTGGCGGACTATTTCAGATTGCCCGTCACCATCGAGGAATTTGTCGGCGAATGGCTGGATATTCAGGATTCCGATCTGACGCGGCTGGGCGAGACGCCGCGCACGGGCGAGCTGGGCGTATCGGCGATTCTGGGTTCACGGGTCTGGGCGTGCCAGCATAAATTCCGCATCCGCTTCGGCCCGCTGAGCTTGCCGGAATACCAGAGTCTGTTGCCGACCGGTAACCGTATCGGGCAACTGATCGCGGTAGTCCGCAATTACATAGGCGATGAACTGGTCTGGGATGTCAATCTGGTCCTGAAAAAAGAACAAGTGCCCGGCACCTGTCTGGATGGGCAGACAGGCCTGGGCTGGACCAGTTGGCTGGGCGACCGGCACGAGAATACGGACGCTGACGATTTGATGCTGAATCCTTTATAAAACAGCCGAACGCAGCGCAAAGCACAATAAAAAACAAAATTTACTAGGGGGGAAAAATGACCGACATCAGTCGTGTGGCACTGTTCGGGAAGCTGAACAGCGTATGTTACAAAGCGATAGAAGGCGCAACGGTATTTTGCAAGATGCGCGGCAATCCTTATGTGGAGCTGGTGCATTGGCTGCATCAGATTCTGCAGCTGCAGGATTCCGATCTGCATAAGATCATCCGCCAGTTCAATCTCGACCCATCCCGGCTGGCCAAGGACTTCACCGATGCGCTCGACCGGCTGCCCCGAGGCTCCACGTCCATTTCCGACCTGTCCTCGCACGTCGAGGAAGCGGTCGAGCGCGGCTGGGTTTTCGGCACGCTGATGTTCGGCGAATCGCAAGTCCGCTCGGGCCATCTGGTCGTCGGCATCCTGAAAACCAAGGGCCTGACGCATGCCCTGCAAAGCATCTCCAGGGAATTCGACAAGATCAAGCCCGATACCCTGACCGAGCGTTTCGCTGAAATCGTCAGCGGTTCGCCGGAAGAAGGCCTGCACGCCAGCGACGGCTTTCAGGTCGGCGGCGGCGCCGTGCCGGGCGAAGCCAGCGGCGCCATGTCGCCGGCGCAGATGGGCAAGCAGGAAGCGCTGAAGCAGTTTACCGTCGACCTGACCGAGCAGGCGCGGCAGGGCAAAATGGACCCGATCGTCGGGCGTGACGAGGAAATCCGCCAGGTTATCGACATCCTGATGCGCCGACGCCAGAACAACCCGATCCTGACCGGCGAGGCCGGTGTCGGCAAGACGGCCGTGGTCGAAGGCTTCGCCCAGAAAATCGTCGCCGGCGACGTACCGCCGTCCTTGCGCGATGTATCGCTGCGCACGCTTGATGTCGGTTTGCTGCAGGCCGGCGCCAGCATGAAGGGCGAGTTCGAAAACCGCCTGCGCCAGGTCATAGAAGAAGTTCAGTCATCGGAAAAGCCGATCATCCTGTTCATCGATGAAGCCCATACGCTGGTCGGCGCCGGCGGCGCGGCCGGCACCGGCGACGCGGCCAACCTGCTGAAACCGGCTCTGGCGCGCGGCACCTTGCGCACGGTGGCGGCGACGACCTGGGCCGAATACAAGAAACATATCGAAAAGGACCCGGCCTTGACGCGCCGGTTCCAAGTTGTGCAGGTCCACGAGCCCAGCGAGGAAAAAGCCATTCTGATGATGCGCGGCGTGGCGTCGGTCATGGAAAAACACCATCAGGTGCAGGTGCTCGACGAGGCGCTGGAAGCGGCGGTCAGGTTGTCGCATCGCTACATTCCGGCCCGCCAGTTGCCCGATAAATCGGTCAGCCTGCTCGATACGGCTTCGGCTCGCGTCGCGATCAGCCAGCATGCCGTGCCGGCCGAGGTGGACGATTGCCGCAAACGCATCGCCGCGCTGGAAACCGAGCTGGCCATTATCGGCCGCGAAAAAGCGGTCGGGGTCGATATCAAGGACCGCGAAAAACTCGCGGCCGAAAAACTCGGCATGGAAAAAGGCCGTTTGAGCAAACTGGAAGCGCGCTGGAATGCCGAGCGCGAGCTGGTCAAGAGCATACTCGATATCCGCAGTCAGCTGCGCGATCAGACCGGCAAGGTGGAAGGCACGGACAGTCCGCTGGAAAAAGCCGCCGACCGGATCGCCGAAACCGAAACCGCCCCGGCAACGGCCGATGTGCCGCGCGCGCAGCTGCTGGAGGAACTAACAGCCTTGCAGGCCAAGCTGCATGAACTGCAAGGCGAGACGCCGCTGATTCTGCCCAGCGTCGATGCGCAAGCCGTCGCGTCCGTGGTCGGCGACTGGACCGGCATCCCGGTCGGCCGCATGGTCAAGAACGAAATCGAAACCATCCTGAACCTGGCCGATAACCTCGAACAGCGCATCATCGGTCAACGCCATGCGCTGGACATGATCGCCAGGCGCATCCAGACCTCGCGCGCCGGCCTCGACAATCCCAACAAGCCCATAGGCGTGTTCATGCTGGCCGGCACTTCCGGCGTCGGCAAGACCGAAACGGCGCTGGCCCTGGCCGAAGCGTTGTACGGCGGCGAGCAGAACGTCATCACCATCAACATGAGCGAATACCAGGAAGCGCATACCGTCTCGACCCTGAAAGGCGCGCCTCCGGGTTATGTCGGCTACGGCGAAGGCGGCGTCCTGACCGAAGCGGTCCGGCGCCGTCCCTACAGCGTCGTGCTGCTGGACGAAGTGGAAAAAGCCCATCCCGACGTGCACGAGATCTTCTTCCAGGTCTTCGACAAGGGCTGGATGGAAGACGGCGAGGGCCGGGTCATCGATTTCAAGAATACTTTGATTCTGCTGACCACGAACGCGGGCACGGACATGATCATGAACCTGTGCAAGGACCCTGATTTGATGCCCGAGCCCGAAGGCATCGCCAAAGCCCTGCGCGAACCCTTGCTGAAAGTGTTCCCGCCGGCCTTGCTCGGACGCGTCGTCGTCATTCCTTATTATCCGCTCAGCGACGAGATGATCGCGGCGATTGCCCGGTTGCAACTGGGCCGTATCGGAAAGCGCATCGCCGAAAGCCATAAAGTGCCGTTTACTTATGATGACGAGGTGGTCAAGCTCATCGCCGAACGCTGCACGGAACTGGAAAGCGGCGGCCGCATGATCGACGCGATTCTGACCAATACCGTGTTGCCGAAAATCAGCCAGGAATTTCTGCATCGGATGATGGAAGGCAAGCCGATCGAGCGCGTGCATGTCAGCGTGCAGGACGGGGAGTTTGGCTATGGGTTTGAGTGAAACCGGGGTTAGTGGATGGAAAATGTTCTCCTGCCAGACCTGTTATGTCAGGGGCATGGAATTTTCCAGACGCTTTCAGGCTTCGTCCTATTTACGGCATAAATGAATCCGGCAGGCATAAAACATGAAAATTTTTACTGAAGCATATAAAAAAGCGAAAGATGTCATTGAAAAGAAGGAGTTTACAGGCCCGGAATGGCAAAAATTTTTAAAAGAGGACGCGAAAATCAAATGCTTGTTTGGATCGGACGGGTTTAGCTCCGCCCATTTCAAAACGCCCGATAAGATAAGAAAAAAAATAAAATCCGAGACAACCAATGCCTTGATCAGATTTGTCATTGGCGGCAAAAAAAGCGGTGACGTTGTTTATGAGGCGGCCAACAACACGAATGATCTTGCCGGATTGAATGACAGAGCTGCCGCCTTGAAATTCGTCAAGCATTTATATCGAGCTCAAAAACGGGGTGGGCAGGATGTCTGGATTTATTCGCCTCCGAAACAACACGCAGGATGGATTTTTGATGAGATCACGGGAGGCAAGGAATCGGTTATAGCCAAGCTAAGCATGGAAGAGGAACTGTTTTCGGAAACCGACATGAAGAATATGTGTTCAGCGCTTTCCCTGGCCTTGAAGATATGCGAAGACAGCAAAATAAAGCTCGCGGATAAAAATGACAACACAAAAAAAATCATCCGGCGCTGGTTTATGGATCAGGATTGCGGGGAAACAGAACTCAACGGCGCCATCGCGAAATTGAGTGACGGCTTCAAAAAGATAACCGACTGCTGTAACTCAAACACGCTGGTTTTTACCGATTATCCTGATTGGCGTACCCGCAGAAACACGCTTATGGGCGGCGCGATACCAGGCGGCGAGGGAGGCGGATTTCCGATTATTTATATAGAAGGGGCATTTACCGAACTGGCCAACCGGAGTGGAAATCTTTGGACCTGCGCCCGAACCATTATCCATGAGTTTTCTCATCACGAGATCAAAACCAAGGATCATAAGTACAGGCATCAAGGATTAAAGCCGGACAAAGCGAAATTGCCTTATGCAAAAGCCATCGATAATGCCGATAGTTGGGCCTGTTTTGCCGTGGATCTGGCCGGCTACATGCCGGAGTCCGACCGAAACAGTTTTCTTAAATAACTGATGTTACGCAGTCAGTTGAATCTGGATCGGTTTAGTGCAACCGGCGATCCGGCCGATTCAACGCACCCGAGGGCGAGTGACTTACTTTTAACGCCAGCACAGGATGAAATTACCCGTGCATAACATCAGTTAAGTGATTTACATGGAAATTTTTTTGTTTTTTTATCGACATTTTTTAGTGCGCGCTCTGTTTGCGGCAGTAACGCTTTTTATTTTCCTGTACGGGCAGGTGAAATATTCGTACGCGCAACCCGATGTGGAAACAAGCCTGAATAATTCAGAAGAGGTTAAGGTTATGATGCAAGCTGATAGACTTCCACCCGCGGAAGTAGCGCCTGTTGTAATAGACGACACGCGCTACGAAGTTGTCCATTGGGGGAAAGAACGGGGGTTGGAGCAAAATGGCGGCTATATCGCTGCAATTGACGTTGCCAGCGGACAGGAGCGTTGGCTGTTAAAAATCTACGATGTCCAATACGATCCCGTGATGGAAGAGGATGTACAGGATATTTTCATTAAATCCATGAGCAAGTCTTTTTTCGGCAAAAAGCTGAAAATCGTTGATGAGCTTGGCCGAAAGTATATTGTGGATATCACCGATCGATCGATAAAACCGGAGTGACAGGCTGGCGCGAGCCGCGGCGGACAGTGCTCCCGCCGCCTGCCAGGATGCGGGGTCATGATTTTTTGCTGTTCGCCCAGCGTCGGTATGATCGCTGCGCTTGCCCGACTGCTGCCGAGCCGGATCGGAAGACAAGCCGGTCGAGCACCTGCCTCGGCGTGCGGGATGAGGGGGGTGGACATGAGTTTGAATGGGGTTGGAGGATAAACCCGATGAAAACGTGAGGCATTCCATGTTCATGGTTAAGAAACGTGAATGATATGCCGCTCGCAACCCTTGTCTTTCCGTCCTACGGCACTGCGCAAACAGAGACATAGCCTGCCAGGCACCTGTCAGCACGCCAGGAGCATGAACGGAAATCCTGCCACAATCGCGGGTCTTGTTTCATTCCCGTTCCTGAGGATGTGCTGGTGCAGGGCCTGACTGTTTATGCTTTTTGACCTTATTTTTTTCTAATTTTGTATGGAGTATTGTTATGCCGAACAGCCCAATTCTCGATGGCCTTGATAGACCGGATTCTCCGAACCATTGGACTCGAACCGATTGGAAAATCCAGGACGCGCGGGCAGCCGGATTATTCCCGCCTCCCGCCCCGGTCAATCCGACCAACGGTAACCTCGCGTATGACTTCACATGGCATCACAACATTCCATGGAAAACGCTCAGAGATTCTTTCAAGGTTGCCATTGTCTTTTGCGAGTGGGATGTTGTGGAAATGCTTCTGGATCTCTATGGCATGCGTTTGAGTCCTTTAATAAAGAGACGTATAAAGCTCACTAAAGAGGCGATTGGCCCGACAGCACAGAATGCCAGTGGCGCCACCTATGAAAAATGGGTAAACCGGTTTAGTGGAGGAGGGGAGTCTCATCTCGACAATTTGTCTGTTGAGAAGCAATTGACGAATTTGCAGGTCGATGAGATTGCCCAAGGCGTGGCGTGGCAGCGCTGGAATATTGTTGAAGGCCCGAAAGAGTCTATCAGGGTAGAAGACCCGGGATCCGATGGCTTCGATGACTTCAGTCGGGCCGACCCCGCCCGCATCAATCGCTACATGGCCATCGAGAGTCTGTATCATGTACTTGTGGATATAACGGCTGACTACGAAGCGAGAAAAGCTAATTTTGCCAGTTTTAATCATATGACCGGGGTATGGAGCCTCAAGCTTCGGGGACCTGTCCGGAATGCACAATTTCTGATCAATCAGCCGCTGGTGATGTTCAATCCTTCGCATTGGCGTGTGATGCACTGGGGAGGGCAAGCCTTAACCAAAAATCTTTCCGGAAAAGTTTATTATCAAGTGCGCACCCGCCGCACTGATGATTTATGAGCATAGGAGAGAAGGACAAAACTATAATGCGAATTAAGAGCTAAATAGAAGCCAGTTCATCGATACCGTTAAACTATTGAGGAAGACATCACTCACCCCCAATACATCTAAAGCCTGCGTTGCGAAAGAGTTGGCGGACTCAGGCTATTGTGCCACCAAGAAGCTGTACTTTTATGGCGTGCGTGTGCATGTGATCGGCAGCCGGCAACCCGATGCCGAAGCCGTCAGGCAGGCCAAGAACCTGACTGTCTTGACACCGGTTAAAAAACAAAAAGGGTAGCGCTATCTGGAACCTCAGGATCAATGGTGGTCCACAGCCGTTTCTCGTGTCTGGCACCAATTGAAGCCTTTACTTGCCTGGACTGAAGAAAAGACAGGCATTGAATGAGCCAGTAAAGTGCGTTCTTACAATGGACTGATGGTGCACGTCGTCTTCGGCAAACTCGCGGCGGCTTTGTTTTTCTGGAATTTTTTACGAACCAGCTCTTAATTCACATTTAGAGAAGCTTGGCGAGATAAGACCAGGTTTTATTGGTATTCCCGTCGAGGAACTGTGCTTTGGGCCGAAGGTTTTTCTACATGTGGTTGGAAAAAAGAATAGCGTCTATTCGGGGTGTGGTGGTTTGATGCGGACGTTTTAATCATTGGCTTCATCCCGCAGGGATGTTTCCTTATTGCGTGGTTTGGAAAATGCATTTCGAGAATTTATTTCTCAGCTTCTGATAAGAAAGAGGCAATCAGGAATTTATTGCGGGAATTACTTGCTATTTCGAAGGAATGGAATTTGAAAGAAAAAGTATGGGCATTGGAAGTTCCTCCTGAACAAACGGTAAAAGCTTTTAAAGCCATGGACTCTCCTCAAAAGTTATTCAATGACATACCTTTATCGGCTATGGGCAATCGCATGTTGGTAGACAGAGCGTAACAATACTTCCTGCCGGTAAAGAACTCTTTTTGGATTCAAAAGTATACACAGCTTTCCGTTTGACTGAACGGTTGGACGAATATTTATCATAGTTTTGTGAGGAGTAAGATTATGGGTATTTTTAAAAAAACAAACAGCATTGCTCTGGCCATAGGATGTTGCCTGACCTCAGTTAACGTTCTATGGGCGGAAGATTTAAATGTCGGTGCCAGAGCGCCTACAAAAGAGGAAATCATTCAAGCCTTTAAGCCTCATTCTGAAAGGGGGGATAAAGTGCTGACACGAGGCATTCGCATTCGCCCAACCGGACAAGCAGGATTGTCTTCTTCCTTGGCTTCAACTCCCCAGGCAATCTCCCTGGAAGTCCGTTTTGCATTTAACTCCGCTCAATTGACAGAAGAAGCTATCAGGCAATTAACTCCAGTTGCGGAGGCCTTGGTATCTGGTGAGCTTGGCCGATTGAACTTTCATGTGGAAGGATATACCGATGCAAAGGGTAGTGATGAATACAACAAGGATTTATCACTAAAGCGAGCCTTTACCGTTCGCAATTTCTTTGTTAAGAGGCATGGGCTGAACGCATCAAGAATAAAATTTTCAGGACTCGGAAAGAGCAATTTACTGGATCCTGATAACCCGTATAGCGAGGTAAACAGACGCGTGCGAGTTGTAGCGATTCCATAGCAGCAAGATTTATAGAACCGGTATGGTTAAACTAACTCTTGATGAGATATATGATTTTAGCTGAGGGTTTAGTTCACCGTTTGAGTTAATAATCTTCTCCGTTAGAGGTAGAGGTTCAGCACTTCCGAAGGCCTCTATGCGGTCTATTCCGGGCGGGCCTGATACAGTCAGTTCATAGCTCGCATTTTCCTTTGGGAGGCTGACTGTCTTTCCGGCAGTCAGCCAGTTATCCGGTTCGTAGGCATTAGGAAAAATTGTAGAAATTTGCCCATCTGTACTTATATGAACAATGGTTACATACATCGGTTTTTCCGTTTCCAGCAATAACGTCATGGATTCTCCGATACGGTAATTCGTTGCGGACGATCGCAGTTTCAATGACTCATGAAAGGGCATAAGCATTTTTTCTTGATGATGCTGATCTGTTGTCATATCAGTTTGAATAGAACTGGTCTCCACTTTTTCCAAGGGATTCTGTTTTGGCGTATCAGTGTTTGCTACATCATAGCCGGTGCCGTTTTTACCATAGAACAGCCACAAAATAACCGTAAGTAGACCAATAGAAAATATCACTGAAAACGCGGAGATTGATCTTGATTTATCGGCTTTTGCCGGAGAAATTTCTTTTATGAACTGGTCGATCGTTTCACAACGGCTTTCCTGTTTCAGCGCCAAGCCATGTAACAATCCTTTCCATTGCGATCTTGTTATCGTAGTTATGGAGGTGGGTTGCACTTTTAAATCGAAGGCTTGCTGAGCGTTCGATCGCGAAAAAGGGTGTTTACCTGACAGAAGTTCATAAGTAATACAGGCAAGGGCATAAATATCATCTCTTGGATCAGGTTCCAGGCTATTAAGCATCTCCAAGCTTGCGTAAGCGGGCGATAGTGCATTTAATGAACGGGAATGGAACACGGTGGTGTCGTCATCACTTTGCCCCTTTCTATTGAAAGGACAAGCGATACCAAAGTCCAGGACTTTTGCCTGGCCTTTATCGTCTACAAAAACATTACCTGGTTTGAAGTCGGAGTGGACTATGCCATTTTTATGTGCATGAGACAATGCCGCCGCCATGTCCTGTATAATTGGCCAAGCTTTTTTAAATGGCATACCTGACGGATATTCTTTAATCAAGGAACTGAGGGGGCGTCCTTTGAGAAGTTGCATGCTTAAATAAATGTTACCCGCATCACGATCAAAATCATATACTGTAATAATATTCGGATGGGCAAGTGACTTGGCTTTTTTAGCTTCTCGTTGCATCGCCACGAAAAATCTGGGGTCATCAAGCAGTTCAGGATTAAGAAGCTTTATAGCGAGGTAGGGATCTTTATCACGTGCTTCCCGGGCCACTAAATCCAATGCTTTATATACGGTCCCCATACCTCCCTGACCGATAACCTCTTGTAGCACAAATCGCCCCTTTAAAACTGTTTTATCCTCAATACATGATTTTTCCATTGTTTCTACCTAAACTAATTAAGAATCTATCCCAGCAAATAATTGATGTTTTTAAGCTGATTTTTTGAACTAAGATTTTTCTCTGCGTCCAGAACACATCTGTTAAAGGAGAACTCCAGCTCTTATAAAATATCTCGAATTATTCGGATATATTCTAAGTTAGCTTTGACTGATTCGATAGCATTAAAGATGATTCCGTTCTGGTTTCTAAGTCATGAAAGATACTTTCAAAAATACCCGTTTAATAATACTCATTAACAGAAATAGTTAATATTTGTTTGCCAAATGGTAGTTTCGCCTGGTTAGATATACTTGACCTTGATTTATTAGATCATATTGATCTACTATTACTCGCCAATCAATACCGCCAAAACACTTCTACCGTAGCAGCATTAAACAGGGAATAACTAAATGAAAGGAATCACAGTAAATTCATCTTGTCTGCCTAAAATATCGATTATTTGGAAATATATTAAGCAGCCATAATCCCCCCAGCAGTATTTAATCCGCTTTACAAAACTTAATAATAATTAATTTTCCAAGGTTTGGAGAACCCATGAAAAAATCACTTTCATTAATTATGCTGTCTTTATTAGCTACAGGTTGCACGCAAACTTATGTAGCGAAACTGGCGCCTCAATCACATTTTGATTATCCCAATAGTAATGTTTATCCATTGGGTCATGTTCAAGGACAGGCGAGTAAAACATCCTTTTTTGTTCCACCTGATAAATCTTCCAGTCTTGAATATGAAGCCATTACCAAGGCAATTGAGCAAAGCCCTAGCGCAGACATGCTGATTAATACTCTTCATTTTATGGATATCACTCAAGTTCTTGTTTTACCGATATACACAGTTACCTATCGAGTAGAAGGCACCGCCGCACGAATGAAAGCCGGCACGCAAGTCTTGAAATAATCTAACTAATTATCCAATGAGGAATATCATGCGTTTACAATTAATTACCAGCCTTGTAGCTCTTGCCTTGTCTCAGATTGGTTGCTCTACCACTCATGGGACTTTTGAGCCTACGGCACATTTTGCTTATCCAAATTCTAACGTACAACCCATGGGACATGTTAGTGCGACAGTCAAAGAAGGGATGTTCTTGATTCCGCCTACATTGAATAAGGAGAAGGTTTTGAAACTGATGAGCGATGCGTTAGCGCAACAACCCGGTGCCGATGCAATTATAAATTACCGTCTGGACACTACTTATACGATGTATCCTTTCTATTACGTCCAAACTGTAAAACTAGAAGGCTCCGCCGCAAAAATGCAGGTAGGTGAGCAGGAGCTTCTTGAAAAGTCCAAATATCAGTAATAACCCAAAAATATAACGCTCGTTGATATGTTTCTAGGCGATGAGCGTTTGTTTATTTCAGCACACTGGAGAAATGAATGAAGTATTCTGGATGCACAACCACCGTTGCAGTGATGATGATTGCAATGTTTAGTGTGGGTTGCGGAACAAAATTTGCGAGAGAGTTTGAAAAGCAAGTCGACAACACCAAGGCAGGTATTTTCGATACCAAAACCAATATTGAAGAAGGTTTATCACAAACTTGCGTTAATGAGCCTAAAGTATCGGAACAAGCGGATGAGGTTTTACGTTTGGTTTCTAGTGAAGAGCAAACCCTGTTTATCGTCGATGGTAAGGAAATGGGGCGTGCTAAACAGTTAAAGGTATGTATTGATAGTAAAGGCGAACACTCTGTGACTGCCGAAGCTCCGGGTTGTGAAGCAAAAATTGAAAAACTGAAACCGCCTTATGATTTTCCTGTTTATCAATTTCAATTCATGATGGCCGAATGCAAAACAGCAGTAAGCCAAGCGCCACAACCGATGCCGAAACCTGTGAAAAAACGGGTCAGCCGCAAATCAAAGCGGTAGAAAAATCAACCTGTGGCTATGGCTAGAATGATCAATAAATACGTCGCAATAATAGTGTACATGTTCTGTCTTGCTGGATGCGCTACGGCACTGCAAGGCAGCAAGTTTTCCGCACAAGACAAGTTGAACTATCCGAAGGCATCGGCTGATGCTGATCGGGTTGTTACGCTTATTTCCAACAAAGACAACACCCGTTTTTTTGTCGATGGTAACGCGATTGGTAGTCCGATTAGTGCTGGGGGGGATCTCAAAATTCTGGTGAATGGGCAGCGTCACGATATCATCGCCGAAGCACCTGGTTATAAAGCCAAGCCACATCATACTCAGCCACCTTACGATGAGCGATCGCCGATCTCGTTTAGTTTTATTTATAAAGATAAGCTAACGGATGATGAAAATCCGATGGCTGTAGCGGTCATATCGCCGATTGTGGCTATCCAGGAGACACCTGCTTATACTGATCATAGAAGCAAGCCACAGAAATCAGCACCCTCTTCAAATCAGGCGTCATCGCCTGAAGCTGTCAAGCCCACTAGTTACAATACTATTGTCCTGAATAATAACAAGCATGAGCGCAGGGTGGCATTAGTTATTGGTAACAGCGCTTATCAATATACGGCACAACTGGCTAACCCAACTAACGATGCCGAGGATATTGCTCAAGCGCTTAAAAAGTTCAATTTCCAGGTGATCTTGAAGACCAACGCAGATCTTGAAACGATGGCCGATGCGGTTTATCAATTCGGCGAGAGTTTGAAAGGCGGTGGTATTGGCTTGTTTTATTATTCCGGGCACGGTTTGCAGGTTAAAGGTGAGAATTATTTATTGCCCGTTGATGCCAATTTGATGCGAGAAGACGACGTCAAACGCAAAGCGATCAGTGCCAATGATGTGGTGGAAAAAATGGGTGAAGGCAATAGTCATTTGAATCTGGTTTTTCTGGATGCCTGTCGCAACAATCCATTTCCCAGTAGTACCCGTGCTGTTAACCGGGGACTGATCGGCATGAATGCCCCTAATGGTACTTTACTGATCTTTTCAACAAATCCTGACAATGTGGCTTTAGACGGCAGCGGCAGAAACGGCACTTATACCAAACACCTGCTGCAACAAATCGATCAACCTGGACTGGAAATCGGCATGATGTTACGCAAGGTACGTACCGCCGTTAAGGAAGAAACGGGTGGCCAGCAAGTGCCGTGGGAAAATGGGTCTATTGAGGGAGAGTTTTATTTCACGATGGATTCGCCTTAGGAATGCGCATAAAATGACTTCCTCAAGTGCGAGGAATTTCCGGTGTAGGCGCGGATTCGCCTAGGGCGCCTACTGTTGGTATCCGCACAGTGCGAATGACCCTGAAGGGCACAAGTACCCATAGGACATAAATGAATTCGCACCTACAATTCCCTGATTTATTCCATGCCCATTACTTAGTTCATACTAGGCCAATGACGGTAAATTCGTAACAAGTAGTCTGAATGTAGCAAATCGGAATTCCGGGTGATCAAAGATCACAAACCAGTAATCATCACAGCGCCTGTATTGCTAGGCATCTCGTATGTACCTCTGTAGAGTAATCGTTCGCCATCCATGATTAAATCTCTCAACCGTTTATGTCCATCCTTCGCATGGGCTTAACCGATGTCCGTATCAGAACATTGGCGTAATCATATTGAAACATTGCTGCACAGCGCTTTAATTGACGTGAAGAACGGGCTACGCCTGCGGATGCTGAAAGTATATGAAATATCGGATCCGTCCGAATCCGGTGTTCAGTGCATAGGTATTTATTTCAAAAGCATGGCCCTGGTGCCGAAGCGCGATGCGCTAGAAATTGAAGATGAAACTAGCCGGTGCTTTATTTCTGATCTCATCGATAAAATTTCAACTCAAGTTTTCGAGCGTCCAATCAATACGTTGCGGCCAATCAAGATTCCTCAATAGAATGAGCAGCATGCTGCTGACATCAGGAGTCGAATCGTTAGTGATATAAAATGAATTAATAACTGAATGCCGCTGAATTTGCATACCACAAAAGCCCTTGCACACGAATACCGGGATGATAAGACTGGGTACCTGCCTTTGACTGCAGAGGTTCAGGGGGTAAAGCCAATTGCCTCTTAGCGTGCAGAAGTGGGTAAGGTTATGATGCAAATCAGTCGGGCACCTGCATATTAAAGAACAGGATGACACAGTTGAGTATGAATTTAAGTTTAGCTAAAACTTAATGAAATATGATAAAGAATCAATAATAAGAAATGAGATGATGACAATCGCCTAAAATTCGGGAGTTGATATGGTAACGATAGCGGAATCAGTGGGGTTGAACGGCGCCAACAAAACAGTCGATGTAATCAAAATACAAAATCTTATCAACAATAATGCCAGGCATACGGAACTCGTTTCTCCCTTAACGGTTACTGGCAAGATAAACGGGGAGTTGATCGATGCAATCAAGGCTTTTCAGGCTAATCACCCGGATCTGAGGTTTAGTAGTCCGGACGGGCGAATTGACCCGGATGGTAAGACTCTGGCGATGTTAAGGGAGAGCATAAAAACCCATGAGAGTTATCTGCCGTCGGGTTTTAGCCGCAATCATTTCACATCTTTCGATAGCGATGCTTTTGTCGAGCTGTATGAATCACAGTATTCATATCCCAGGTTGGGCGTTGCGGCAAAACAGGGCCTGCAAAATCTTTTAAAGCAATTGAACGCCGATTCGGATGTCACGGATATCCGCTGGGCAGCTTACATGCTGGCAACGGTTAAGCATGAATGCGCCAATACCTGGCAGCCTATCGAAGAGTACGGCAAGGGACGCAATTATGATTATGGACATCCCGTCAGGGTACTTGACCCGAGCGATAGCACGGGAAGAAGAGTGCATCTGAATACTTATTACGGGCGCGGGTATGTGCAGCTGACATGGGCAAGCAATTACAGGAAAATGGATGCCGCTCTCGGCTTGAGCGGAAACGGCAGTTTGTACCTGTATCCGCAAAACGCTCTCGACCCCGATACGGCCTACCGGATTATGTCGTATGGCATGCGCAACGGAACATTCACCGGCAAGAAACTGGGCGATTACATCAGAGGCGACTACGTCGATTACAGAAATGCACGCAGAATCATCAATGGAACGGACCAGGCGCAGATCATCAAGGGTTATGCCGATAATATCGAATTCCTGCTGCGTTTTTGCAATAGTATTTAAGAAGGCATCATGGAAATGGCACTCATGAGCGGTGTAAGAGAAAACAAGTGCCGCTTGAGACGGTTTCTGGCAATAATCCTTTGCTACGGCGTTATGGCCTGCGCTATCCGCCAGAGCGAAAATGCCGGTATTAACGCCGAAACCCAATTAACCCGGGCACAATGGCACGCCCGACTAAACTGGGATGTTTCGGATTGCCCATTGGCATCGCCGGATGAGGCCGGCCCCGGTGTCGTCATGCACGGCTTCGGCGCCGATACCCGCATTATTGAAGTACAGTGCGAGCGCTGGGCTTACCAGGGTTCATACTTATTTTATCTGGACAAGGACGGTGCAATAACCCAACTGAGCTTCGAGCAGTTCGAAGCCCCTGATGCCGGCCGGTTGGAGCGATATCATTCCGCGCTGGTCACGGGCTTGCCATCGGTGATAGCGGATGAGCAAGCGCTGGACGTGTTTAGAAAATACCGGGGTATCGGCGATTGCGGCCAATTTTTGCGATATCGGATTGAAGCACATGCCGCCGTACTGAAACAACTGAGAGTGCGCGATTGCGAGGCGCTGCCGGCCGATAAACCTATAGATACTCAGGAGTGGCCCTTGAAGAATCCCGATGAAGAAAAATAAGCCGAAATTTCGATTGATAAGCGGCGCCAGAATTGAGCCGGGTGAGCGGACGTTTTTCGCAACCGCCAGTCCATGAACTCAAGATGAGCGCTTAGTAATGGGCATGGAATAAATCAGGGAATTGTAGGTGCGAATGAATTCGCACCTACACCGGAAATTCCATCCGCGCACTTGAGGAAGTTATTTTATGCGCGTTCCTTAGTTGCCGATAAGGCGAAATCAGCCAGCAGGATTTTTGGAGAATCAATGAAATATAATAAATTAGAACAGTACAATGCCCGGGCAAGCCACCTCAGCCAGATTCACAGAGAGCCGTTCAGGCACGCCCAGCTGTCAGGGAAAATCAAGCCCTTTGACTGGAGCGACAATCAATTGGGCATCAGGCGGGGCGACGTCAATGTTTTTAAAGCGGCGGCCCTGGCTTTCAACCATATTATATTGGTCAGGGCGACCAATCCCGAATCGCTGAAATACATAGGCAACAGAAACATGTATCCGAAGCCGATAGACTGCAAGGCGAAAACCGCCGATTCCGATGCTTATATACCGTTTGCCTATGGCCATATCTATGCCAAAACCGCCGGACTGGTTGTCGACCCCACGCTGGTGGGCGCAAAAGCCTTCAAGGACGGCAAGTATGCAAAAGCCATGGATGCCTGGAGCGAGTTCCTAAAGGATAAAACCCCCGATGAAAGAGCGAAAAAAGTATTCAGGCGGCACGGCAGCGATAAAGGCTGTTTCGCCGTGGATACCGATGTCCACAGTGAATACTATGGATGCCTGATGATTTCCAGAGAGGAGGCGCCGGCCAGTTTTGACGAAACGGCGCTGACGGCAACGCCGAAGTGGAGAAACAGCCATGCCCGGCTGGAGGGCGTCCGATATTGCACGCGCATGCAATATATGCACGGCGATTATGACTTGTATGCCCTGCTGAATCTGGATAACCCGAATGAGTTGCACCTGGAAAACGTAGTGCATGGCGTCAAGAACTATTACAGCCCGAAACTTGAAGCCATACAGGAATTCGTCAACAAGGGCATAGGCGTACCCATGATCCAGCATGGCGAGCAATTCCGCTACAAGCATCAGGGCGATAAAATCTACGCTTTCTATCCCAATAACAGTGCCTATATGATTGATGAATCAACCGCCTCAATTGAAGAAATCTTTGAGATTGTCTATGGCGTTGTGTGATGTTAAGGAACGGGAATGAGACAAGACCCGCGATTGAGGCAGGACTTCTGTTCCTGTCCATGTAGTCCTGCTCACGCCCTTTACCTACATCCCTGTAGGCAACGCCGAAGAGGGACGGAAAGACAAGTCAGTTGCGGGCGATATAAAATTCACGTTCCCAAGTGGTGTAGGCTGGGTTGATAAACCCAGCATTTCGAAGCCCCCTATGCTGGGTTTCCGCAAAGCTCCAACCCAGCCTGCCCGCTAAGCCGCAGGGATGTGGCGAATGTCGAAAACGCATAACGCCATGGATGGCGTGTAGTAGAGCACCAACAGTAGGCGCTTTAGGCGACGCAGGAGCAGTTGCCGAGGAGCAAATATCTGTCCCTGGGGTCGTCTGTGGTTCCATAAAATATCCGGGCTAAGCATCGCCGGATGCGATAAGGCAAAAAATACCCTTGTTGATATTGAGCGTTGCGGGCGCTCAAGATAGGCTACGCCAATTTTAAATTGGCGCCGGCTATTGAAGCCGGTAAAATTCCCCATCTTCCTTCTGAAGACCATAAAAATAATAAATTTAAGCCTCCTTTTTATCTCCGGAGGCCACTCATTTAAAAAATAATAATAACTGGAGCACCATGTTAAAGAAAACAATCACCCTATCGGCATTGCTGATGTCGCCGCTGTCTTATGGTGAGGAAATAGCAAGTCAGGTATTCAATATTACGGAGTCAGGACAAGGGTCGATAGGCTACTTGCCCTTTACTCTTTCGAGCGCCATGCCCGTCGATATCGCGACCAGCGGGCCGACGATCGATCCTCAGATTTATCTGTTCAGCGGTACGGGCAATTTTACTTCCTCCATTGCCTCTGATGATGATGGTTGTGATCAGATCGATTGCGGCGCGGCCGGCATCAGTCCTGATTACAATTCATTGATTGATAATATGAGCTTGTCTCCGGGCACTTATACGGTAGCGGTTTCCGATTATTATTTTTCGCAAGAAGATGCCATCCTGGGCACAAAGGTAAATGACGCCACAGGCGAAGTGCTGGTGATGGTCGGCGATTCCAATATGATCATCCCGGGCACCGGCTCCGGCACCGGCACCGCCAGGCTGGTTTCATTTGCCGGAGGCAGTACCAGCGACGGCAGTGTCATAGGTTCTTCGCAAATAGAGGCTTTAACCTCGAATATGGGGTCTACGGCCGAGGCCGTCAACGATTTGTGCGGTTCGGCGTCAACACGCTCGCTGATTGCCGACTGCGCGGCTATCGCCGGCTTGAGCCCCGCGGCGCAGGCGGAAGTCCTTGAGCAGATTACGCCCGAGGAGATCAATGCGATAGGCGCGACTACCGTTGCCACTTCCAGCGCGAATTTCAGCAGTATTCAGGGCCGCATAACCACCTTGAAAACCGGCGGAGGCGGAGGATTTAACATCGCCGGACTGAACGTAGGCGCGGCCAGTTCCGATGACATGCCCGAACTGTTCAAACGCCTGGGCGTTTTTGTAAACATCGAGGGCGGCTTCGGGGACAAAAACAAAACCGTCAATGAACAAGGCTACAAATTCGATACGCAAGGTGTGACGGTCGGCGCCGATTATGCGGTGACGGATTCTTTCTTTGTCGGCGTGGCGTTTAACAACACCCATAACAAGGCCCGCTTTCTGAACGGCGCGGGCGAACTGTACACGGCTTCCTATACGGGTTCCGTATACGGTAATTATAATATTGATGACTTTTATATCGACGCGATTGCCAGCGTCGGCGGCCTGGATTATGAGTCTGAACGCCACATGAGCTTTTTCAACCGTACCGCCAAAGGCACTACAACCGGTATGCAATATGCCTCAGGCATCAGCGCCGGCTACAATTATCGCCATCAAAACTTCATTGTCAGCCCTTACGTCGGCTTTGATTATACGAAAACGGAAGTCGATGGTTTTCGCGAAAACAACGGCGTCAATTTTGCCGTCAATTATGGCCAGCAGGACATTGAATCCATTATCACCAAAGTCGGCGCGCGCTCGTCGTACACCCATAGCGCGTCCTGGGGGGTGGTGACGCCTCAACTGAATCTCGAATGGGTTCATGAATCGAGCTATAACGCCAGCCTGAGCCAGGTTCAGTTTGTGCAGGGTACTACATCCTTCGGCATTCGCTCGGATGCGCCTGACCGCGATTACATGCAGTTAGGGTTTAATGTGGCTGGGCAGTTTGCCGATGGCCTCGCGGCTTTCGTCGCCTATAACACGATGATCGACCGGCAGAATGTGACTAACCATGCTTTTGCCACGGGAGTCAGGCTGGAGTTTTAAACGGCGGATTCTGTTGTCTCCGAATATACCCGACATGTCGGCGCCTTTGCCGGCGGCTATGGCTTGCAGTAAAGGCACCGGACAGGGCCTGGCAAGTCATGGCGGCCTGATCAGCCAGATATATCAATCACACTGTTATGAATCGAACTGAACGACGGCTTGCAGCCAAGAACAACAAGAAGCGGCAAAAACGGGGGAATCCGGGCAATGTCCTGTCGTCAGCGATCAGCCTGCATCAGAAAGGGCAATTGGCCGAAGCCGAGAAAATCTATCGCTCGATTGTGCAAAAGCAGCCGGACAATCCCGATGCACTGCATTTCCTTGGCGTGCTGCTGCATCAGACCGGCCAGAGCGACAAGGCTATCGCCAACATCCAGCAGGCATTGCAAATCAATCCGGCTTACCTGGACGCCTGCAACAATCTGGGCAATATCTACAAGGAAACAGGCGACATGCAACAGGCCGCCGAAACCTACCGGCGAGTGATCGACATGGCGCCCGATCATGCCGGCGCCTGCAACAATCTGGGCGTGGTGCTCCGAAACCTGGAGGCCTACGAGGAGTCGGAGCGCGTGTTGCTGAAAGCCGCCGAACTCAGCCCTGACAATGCCGATGTTTTCCAGAATCTCGGCAATACCTATCAGGAGCAGGACGAGTGCCGGAAAGCGGCCGAGGCTTACCGACAAGCCATTGTCTTGAGGCCGAATCACAAATATGCCTACGAGAGCCTGTGGAAAATGCTATTGAAAACGGGCCAGTCCGAGGAAGCCAGAGAGGTTTTGCACAACTGGCTTGCCGCCGATCCCGGCAATCCGATCGCCAGGCATCATCTTTCCGCCTGTCTCGGCGAAGACGTTCCCGACCGGGCTTCCGAGGCTTATATTCAGGACATCTTCGACAAGTTTGCCGCCAGCTTCGACACCGTGCTGAACCGCCTGGATTATCGGGCGCCCGAACTGGTCACGCAGGCCGTTGCCACGCTTTTTCCCGAGCCCCGCCAGGATCTCAGGGTGCTGGACGCAGGCTGCGGCACCGGGTTGTGCGGACCTTTGCTGCGGCCTTATGCCGGCACGCTGGTCGGCGTCGACCTGTCCTCCGGCATGCTGCGTAAAGCCAAAGGGCGCGAAATTTATGACGCACTGGTCGAAGCCGATCTGGTGGCATATTTAGGCCGGGAAAAAGCCGCGTTCGATGTGATTGTATCGGCCGACACGCTGGTTTATTTCGGCGATCTCGCGCCTTTACTGAAGGCGGCCGCGGGCGCGCTGAAGGCGGCGGGGAGCCTGGTTTTCACCGTGGAAAAAAGCGACGAGGAGAGCGGCAACGGCTTCAGGTTGAATCCTCACGGCCGTTATGCGCATGCGCATGATTATATCAAAGCCAGCCTGGCCGCTTCGGGCTTCGACCTGCGCGCGGCGGAAACGGTAGTGCTGCGCAAGGAAGCCGGGCAGCCGGTAGTCGGCCTGTTGGTGACGGCGGTTTTAAACTAGCGGCCGTTCGCCGGGGCTGTCAGAACAGCGGGCGCGGGGTTACCTCTTTACGCATATAGGTATAGTTGACGACCACCTTCCAGCTTTCGTCAGAGCCGAAGTTAACGGAATCCCAGGCGGCGATTTTATAGGTTTCGGTATTGCCTTCGATGTAGGAATAATAGCCGATGCTGTCGTCGTCGATCAGCATCAGGCGGCCGAAAGCTTGTAAGGACGGCGATGGATTGCTGGTCGTGTCAATAAACAAATTGCTGGCAATATATTTGGGCGATTCGTCGAAGACGATCAGCCCGTCGTTGCGCATAATCCAGACATCGCGCGGATGTGTCTCGGATTTGGCGCTGAGCGGGAAAAATTCAGGCAGCACTTTTTCCGGATACATGCGGGCCTCAAGGTAATTGATAATCTGGCCGTCTTGCAGTACAGGCACGCGATAAACCAGGATCAATCGCTGGTTTTCTATTTCGGCTACCGGTTTTAAATCTTGTTGAGCAGGATTGCCGCCCTCTTTGCTGAAGGCGGTTGAAATTTCGGAGGCGTTGCGCAGGGAAAAAGACTCGAATTTCGGGTATTGGCTGTGCAACCGGGCGAGCAATTGCCGGGCCGATTCCTGGTTCGAAACGTCGAGCTGGACCGCGGCTTGATTAAGGTCCGAGAACAGGCGGCCGGTTCCGGCCGTGATGGCGCGGGCTATCGCCCGCGCCTGCTGTTGCGACTGTTCGCCGAAGGCCGTCACCATGACCAGGGATTCCTCGGCTTGCGTTTTAGCCTGTTCCATCTGCCTGGCATAATAGACTGAAAAGCCGGCGCCGCCGATGACGGCCAGCGATAGTAAGCCGGCCATCATGACCATGGTTTTGTTCTGCGTCAGGAAGCGGCGCAGCAGCTCCTGTTTGGAATAGGCATAAATATTGACCATGCGGCCATCCCGAAAGGCTTTTAACTGGGCGGCCAATTCACCGGCATTGGCGAACCGCTCCTCGGGATTCTTGTGCATGGCTTTTTCACAAATGGCCGCCAACTCAGGCGGCGCGGATGGGTTGACCAGTTTTGCCGAAGGCGATGCCTTGCGTGCCTCGATCTGTTTCTGAATGCTCGACAACGAGCCGCGATAGGGCAGTTCGCCGGCGAGTATCCGGTACAGGATAACGCCGAGGCTATAGACATCGCTGGCCTTGCCGGCAAGGCCGTTGAACTGTTCCGGCGCCATGTAGGCCGGCGTTCCCAGGACTTCGGATGTGGTATTGTCGCTGAGCGTGTGGCGCTGGTGCGTCAGGACTTCACGATAGAAATAGGTATTGTCGTGATCGTCAAGGACCTGGGCCAGCCCCCAGTCGAGAATAATCGTTTCGCCGAAGCCGCCGCTGATAATATTGCCGGGCTTCAGGTCCCGGTGTATGACGCCTTTGGCGTGGGCATAGGCTATCGTGTCGCAGACGTTGATCAGGCTGTCCAGCAGTTTGATGCGCCGCGCGAATGCCGTCTGGGCTTCAGCCTGTGCGCATTTTTTAAGCGATTGCTCCAGCGTTTCGCCCTTAACGTAGCGCATGACGTAATAAGGCCGCCCGTCATTGCGCCGGCCCAGTTCATAAACCGGCACGATGCCGGGATGCTCGAGCTTGCCGGTGATTTTGGCTTCGTGGATGAACGAGTTGGCAACTTCTTTATTAGTCGTGTTATTCGCGGCGAATTCATCCAGCAGTTCCTTGACCGCGACACGCCTGCCGATCATTTCATCATAAGCGAGATTGACGCGCCCGACGCCGCCCTGATCAATCATATCCAGAATCGTCAAGCGATCGGGATAGCCGAAGTTGCTTTGTCGCGTTGCCTTGTTGGCGTTGGCCGGACTTTCCGGGCGCAGTATCGTGACATCATCGTCAGCTGATAAAGTATCCGAAACGGGTCTATTGATGCCCATAGTGTGTCTTGGTTGTGAGTTGAGGTTGATAAAGCTGATCAATGCGCCGGGCGCCAGATTCCCGCAAGTCCGGAAAGGGGCGCGGCTACCGATTGGAAGCGCAACAGGCGGGCGCTATTACGGTTACGGTAACTCGACAACGTCATGATGCCGCGCTCGAGTATCGCTTCGGCCGTGGTTTCCGGCAGATACCATTCGGCGCAGGCCTGCATCAGCGTTTCGCCGTCTTCCTTGTAACTGTAGGCGGGCAGATCGTCGATATTCAAGTGCTGGCCGGGCGACATCGACCAGCCGGCATCCTGGAAATTTTCCGCCAGCAGCCTGGCGCAGGCAAAAGCCGGGTTTCCCCATAAAAAAGCCTCGTGCTCGTCCGTCGTCGCCAGTTCCTCGAATTCAAAGCTGTCCAGCGGATCGGTTTGCTTGCCGTAGGGCAGGCGCAACAGAACACGCGGAAGCGCCAGGCCTAGCCATTGCGCGTAAGGACTTGCGCGTAGCGCTCGCCATGCGGGCACATCGCCCCAGGTGGAGGGGTGGAGGGATTGAGACAGCGACGCGCAACCGAGAAGGCTGTTGTCGGCGGCGGCCAGGAACGGCGCGCCGAGGCTTGCGGCCATGGCGCCCAGAGCCGCAAGCACTTGCATATCCGCCTGGGTGTCGGCAAAAGTATAAGCGCCGACCAATACCGACCAGGGCTGACTTATGCCTTGTCCGGCCAGCAATTGGTAAATGGCCGAGGCTTCCAGGTTCTCGCCGGCATCAAGAACCGTCCGCGCCAGTTCGTCCCGCGACAGGTTCAGCAGCGCCAGTTGCAGCGACTCGCCCGTTTCCAGGCGCGAAACCAGTGCGTATGCCGATCGCCATAGCGCTTCCAGCGCCTGGAAATCGGGATGGTGCAGCAAGGTCCTCATCAGTTCGCTCGTTGCCCGGTCGACTTCGGCCAGCAGTTCGGGCTGGCGCGGATCGGTTTTCTCGACGATATGGGGCGCGATCATGTCCCCAAGCAGCCGGTCCAGCGAGGATTGTGGCCGAGCCTGTTGCGCGGGCGCTTTCCCGAGCAGGCGCTCGAACATTGCCTCTTGCCCGTCAACCGGCGGCGCATCAACAGATGGGTCGGCGGCGTCCTTTAAATTGATTGTCTGCCGAAGCTGCGCGACCGCTTGTGCAAAGGTTGCGGGATTTTGCAGGCTTTGCCGCAACTGGCGCAGCTGATGAAAAACGTCCAGGGTCGCATAAAGGTGATCAGGGTGAAAGTCGTCGAGGCAGTGAAACTCAAGATCCAGCCGAGGTTCCTGCAAACTCAGACTCGGCTTCAATCTCGACAGGACGTCATCGAAATTATCGATATCGACGGTCATTATTTTCCGGTTTTCCGCTCCGGCATCCAGGTGCCGGTGTCCGCTGAAGTTGCCCATCATCAGTATGCGCATGGGTAAATCATCGGACGCAGGCTGCGGGTCCGCGGCAGTACTGAAACGAAAATCGAACTGTAAATGTCCGGGCATGAAAGGCTCCTGAAGCGGTGAAAAATTAATGTATTTGCTTAAGATAGTTCGATGTTTGCCGGTATGCAAGTTTCCGGTCGAGCTTGTGTTCCGGAATCGCTTTGAATAGTCAGATACATTTTGATAGTATCAATGGCATTTTTTGATTCTATACGGAAGTACGTTGGAATATGGCCACACAAGACACTCGATTTGGATCCGTTACTTCACCGTTAGGCCCTGATGTTTTGCTTTTCAGCCGCATGAAAGGCTATGAAGAAATGGGTAGGCTTTTTGAATATGAAATAGATCTGCTCAGTGAGGAAAAACAGATCGATGCCAAAAAAATTCTCGGCCAGGCCATGACGCTCGCCGTGGAGTTGCCGGTCGGGGGCATACGTTATTATCACGGTTTGGCGACGCAATTTCGGCATCACGGCACGCAGGGCGAGTTTTATCTTTATCGCGCCGTGCTCCGTCCGTGGCTCTGGTTCTTGACGCGTACATCCAATTGCCGGATCTTTCAGGAACTGTCTGTTCCCGACATCATCAAGAAAGTATTCGAGCTGAACGGCTTCAGCGATCTTAAGGTCGAATTGAGCGGCGATTACAAGCCCCGCGATTACTGCGTGCAATACCGGGAAAGCGATTTCAATTTCGTCAGCCGCCTGATGGAAAGCGAGGGCATTTACTATTTCTTCAAGCACGAGCAAAGCAAGCATACGCTGGTGATCGCCGATGCTGTCAGCGCTTACCAGACTGTCGCCGATTACGCCGAGATTCCTTATTTCCCCCCTGAAAACGCCGTCCAACGCACGCGGGACCATATTTTCGAGTGGCATAACCACCATGAAGTGCAGTCAGGCTGCTACGTGCTGAACGATTTCGATTTCGAGAAGCCGAAAGCCAGCCTGTTGGCCAAATTCACCGAAAGCAAGGCCCATGCCCATGCCGACGGCGAACGTTATGATTATCCCGGCGACTATACGGAATCCGGAGACGGCGAAAGCTATGCCAATATCCGTCTGGATGAATTGCAGACCAATTACCAGGTGATTCGCGGCAAGGGCAATGCCAGAGGCCTGACGCCCGGCATGCTTTTCACCTTGAAAGACCACTACAGCGCCCAGGAGAATGCCAAACACGTGCTGGTATCGACCGATTTTCTGATCGAGTCCAACCAGTACCGCAGCGATGGCGCGCCGGCGGAACTGCTGTTTGACTGCGCTTTTACGGCCATCCGGGCGGAACAGCAGTTCAGGCCGCGGCGGAGCACGTCCGTGCCGTTCGTCCAGGGGCCGCAGACGGCGATTGTCGTCGGCAAGGCCGGCGAGGAAATCTGGACGGATAAGTACGGGCGCGTGAAGGTGCAGTTCCACTGGGACCGGGAAGGCAAGAATGATGAGAACAGTTCCTGCTGGGTACGCGTGTCATTCCCGACCGCCGGCAAGAATTGGGGCTGGGTTTCCCTGCCGCGCATAGGCCAGGAAGTCATCGTCAGTTTTCTGGAAGGCAACCCGGACCGGCCTATCATCACCGGCAGGGTTTACAATGCCGACCAGATGCCGCCTTATGAGTTGCCGGCCAATCAGACTCAAAGCGGCATCAAGACCCGCAGCAGCAAGGAAGGCACCGGCGACAATTTCAATGAAATCCGGTTCGAGGATAAAAAAGATGCCGAGGAAGTTTATGTGCATGCCGAAAAGGACTTCAATTGCGTCATCGAAAACAATGAAACGCGCAAAATCGGCCTGGACAAAAAGGATAAAGGCGATCAGACCATCGAAATCCAAAACGACAGGACCGTGACGCTGAATGAAGGCAACGATACGCTGACCGTCAAAACAGGCAATCGCGTGACGACGCTCGACCAGGGCAATGATACGAAGCAGGTCAAAATGGGCGACCACTCGGTCAAGGTCGATGTCGGCAAGAGCACGACCGAAGCGATGACCTCGATCGAATTAAAAGTCGGCGGCAACAGCATCAAGATCGATCAGTCCGGCATTACCATTAAAGGCCTCATGGTGACGGTGCAGGGCGACACAAAGCTGGACGCCAAGAGCCCCATGACCACGGTCAACGGCGACGGCATGCTGACGCTGAAAGGCGGCATCACCATGATCAATTAGTGTGGATTTAGACATGACAGAGATAAATTTCGTCAAGATCAAGCAGCCCACGGCAGTCGCCGTTTGCAGTCTGGTCGAGCTGGACGAGGAAGCCAGGCAGTTGCTGCAGGATGATACCGCGCCCGCGCAATACCTTCAGCAACTGATAGAAAAAGAGCTTTATCCCGATGCGGTACGCTTTCTGGCCGTTGCCTTGCCCAAGCGGGAGGCTATCTGGTGGGCCTGTTCGTGCGCGCGCCTCACTTTGGGCGAATCACCGTCTCCGGTTGACGTTAAAGCCATTGAGGCGGCGGAAGCCTGGGTCTATAAGCCGACGGAAGAAAATCGGCAATTGACCAGACCGACGGCCGAAGCCACCCAATTCAAGACGCCGGCCGGCTGGGCGGCCATAGCCGCATTCTGGAGCGGCGGCAATATTTCTCCGGCGGAAGGGGCGGTCGTTCCGCCCGCCGAGGAGTTAACCGGCAAGGCGGTCATCGGGGCGGTCATGCTGGCGGCCGTGCGGAGCGGCGCGGACAGGATCAAAGCCAACTATCGGCTGTTTCTGAAAAAAGGCCTTCATATCGCCAACGGCGGCGATGGCAGAGCCGTCCAATAATTTTCACTGATAAGTAAAACCGGAGCAAATCAATGGGACAACCGGCCGCAAGAATCTCTGATATGCATGTCTGTCCGATGGTCAATCCCGGACCTGTGCCTCATGTGGGCGGGCCTATAGCCATGGGGGCACCGACCGTATTAATTGGCGGAATGCCGGCTGCCAGAGTCGGCGACATGGCTGTGTGCGTAGGGCCGCCTGATTCCATCATTAAAGGCTCCGCCACGGTCATGATTGGTGGCATGCCGGCGGCCAGGATGGGCGATTCAACCGCGCACGGCGGCACTATTGTGATTGGTAATCCCACAGTACTGATTGGCGGCTGAAAAATAACCTCGGATATTTGGCCGGCTGGACCGCAGCGTATTTTCATAACCGGATATTGTGTAATCCAGCTTGCGGTTTGTTCTTGCCGCTGAAGCGGTTGCGGCATTCAAATAACACTTTCCCTACGGCCGTAAGCTAGCCAACTGACTGGCCGGCCGATTGCGCCCGGCGCTCAAAACCAACGCTGAACTAATAAAAAAGCCCTGTGTCCCATTTTAGTCAGTCAGCCACGAGGAATGACGGTCGTTTTTAGCATTTCAATAATGCCGAACAAGTACAACCTGATTTTCGTGGAATTAACCTTCGGAGTGGCTTTAACTCCTGCTTACGTTGATTCAATGCCTTCCGGTATTTTCGTTTTCGTTGAAGCGGAAGGAGCTATTTATCCAGTATTAAGAATTTGGCTAAAAATGACTTCCTGAAATCAGAATCTTGCAGCCTATGTTTAAACAGGGAAATTATTTACGGCCAAATCCTGAGGAGAGATTTCATGTCGAAAAATAAACTGTTTATATCATTCCTGGCCTCTTTACTGACGATTACCTATTCCTTGAACTCTAGTGCACAGTCCGGGGTAGAGCAACAAGAGGAGTCTTTTAGCGAACCGCCTCAAGAGTTAACCGGCAGAGTCGGCGACGTGCCTGTTTATTCCCATATCTATGGCGCCGAATTCATGACTGAGCAGGAACGGTGTGACTATTTGCTGACACTGGACGGAATGAAAACGAAGGAAGAAAGGGATGCGTTTCGGGCTAAACATCAGGAAAAAATAGATATGCTTCGCAAAGAGAAGGGGGGGTAAATGGCAAACTGCTGTATCCGTTAGCATAGACTGCCGGAGATATTCATAATGCCCGCCGGACGTATAGGCGGCGGGCGGGCTGGTCACTGGCGAGAACGGCTCGGTACGCAATTTAATTGCCGCTTCTGACCGGTTTGGCCAATCCCACGAGTATGTAGTTATACAATTCACGCGCTTGCTGATCGGTTAATCGGGAGGTTGTAAAAGCCGGCATTGGGCCTTTCGAACCATCAGGAAGCCGCGGATTCCTGACAAATTCAATAAAAGTCTCATAGCTTTCCAGTTGAGGCGCCGAGCGTAGCGGCAGATTCGGATAGAAAATATTGCCGCCGTTGGCGTGGCACCCCGAGCAGTGATTGATAAAAATTCTCCGTCCCGGCAGCAGCTCATCGCTTACAGTCGGAAGTCTGCCTTCATACACCAACTGGCCGCCGAAATAGCCAAGGCTTATGCCATTAACAAGGCAGAGCGTGAACAACAGAACCATGGAAAATGGGCGAACAGTCGATCTTCGCCCCGCGATCAGTGTGATGGATAACAGGATAAGCAATAAAATTGCCAGGCCGATCTTCATTCTTATCGGGTTTATCCAGGCGCCGGAATAATAATATTGCCAGTCGATGATGCCGGCCGCCACGGTAGGGAAAAGTAACACAAACGCCATTATGACAGCGTAATAGGCGGATAACAGCAGAACGTGTCTGCGCAGGATCCAGCCGGCCAGGCCCAAGCAAAAAGCCACGATCAGTGCACCGATGGGGCCATGGGTAAAGGGCGGATGGAGCGGATGCGTGTAGCCTATTTTCGCAAGCAGATCATAAAGCGCATCAATCATGGCATTTTTTCTTTAAAGATCCGATGTCCATATAGTGTAAAGTCGCCAGCTTTCCAAATGGAATTCAAAAGCCATGCTTGTGCGGTATCAGTGATTTTAAACTACACTTCAGATGCCGGGTATCTGATATTTATACTGATACTTGATCCGTTATCCGGGAAAAAATTCATGCCTGTGGCATTAGATTTGAATCATTTATCCACCTTACTGAATTGTTTATATTTCTATGAGCGGTATGGTGAATAATTGCCGAAAATGTCGCTGCATGGCATTGTAAATAATCGAAATTTGCCGTGCAAACACTATATACTGATACGCCCGACAAAATTGACGGAAGCTAATTGACTAAGGTAAAAATGTTCTGCCAGCATTTGATTAATATGCCGATGGCGTGATTATGGAAATGGCTGGTCACCATCTATGGCATAGATATCTGATACGGAAAATGATCAAAGGAAACCAGCTCCCCAAATACTTTAGTCTTGTTGCGCAATCCGAAAGTAGGGAACCTTGCTTATCCAGTGCCGCGCTGACGCTGATCTTTGCCGCGGTTGTCGTGACCATGCCGGCCGCTAAACTATTCGATCAGCCGGCTTCCTATATTCCTTTGCACACAATTCTGGAATTCATCTCGATTGCTATTTCAGTCATGGTGTTCAGCCTTTGCTGGAATATTCGCAAAGAACCCATGGCAGGGAAACTGCCTGCTATCGGCGGCGTGTTTTTATCGGTTGCCGTCATCGACATGTTGCACACTTTGTCTTATGAAGGAATGCCGCCTCTCGTAACACCCGCTTCGGTTGAAAAAGCCATCGGTTTTTGGCTATATGCGCGCATTATATCCATCCTCGGTTTATTGGTGTTTGCTTTTTCCCGGCAGCAGGCGAGCGCCGGGTATGCGGAAAAATCCTTATTGCTCAATCTGTTGGTTTCGGCCGGTATAGCCTATATTGGTTTATATCATCAAGATCTTATGCCCCGCACCTTTGTTCCGAATGCAGGGTTGACCGCTTTTAAAATTCGGATGGAATATGGGCTAGCCTTTTTATATCTGGTAGCGGCCTGGAAATTCTGGCAGCGATCAAAAGAAGATACCCAGGCTTCATTCGGATGGCTTGCAGCGGCTTGCTGGGTGCTGGCTCTTAGCGGCATTTTTTTTACTTTGTATCAGAACGCCAGCGATTTGATGAATGTGATGGGGCATATTTATAAATCCATAGGCTATCTGATCGTTTACCGTGCGATTTTCGTTGTCGGTGTTCACTATCCTTATAAAAAACTTGCTGCCACACTTGCCAGCCAACATGAACGAGAACTTTTTTATAAAACGCTGGCCAGCGTAAATCCGGTCGGCATTTTTCGTAGCGACAAGGAAGGCAATTATATTTATGCTAATGCGAACTGGAGCAAGATCGCCGGCTTGCCTGTCAATCAGGCGCTTGATAGCGGCTGGAAGCAAGGCATTTATCCGGCTGACCGATTGAGGGTTGAGCAACAGTGGAATACAGCGGTTTCGCAGGCGCGCCCGTTTTCGCTGGAATACCGGTTTAAAAAACCGAATGGAGAAATAGCCTGGGTTTATGGCCAGACGGCGGCTATCAAAAATGAGACGGACGAGATACTGGGTTATGTAGGGACCATTACCGATATCACCCGGCGTAAGGCGACGGAGGAAGAAATCCACCGATTGGCTTATTATGATTCACTCACTCAGCTGCCGAACAGAAGCATGATGATCGATCGTATCAGTCAATCATTGGCATCGCGGCAGCGCAATAAAATTTATGGCGCCATCCTGTTTATCGATCTCGATAATTTCAAGCAGATAAACGCCACCCGAGGCCACACCGTCGGCGACCGATTATTGATCGAGGTCGGCAACCGTCTGCGCTCCTGCGTTCGTGCATCGGATTCAGTGGCACGGCTTGGCGGCGACGAGTTTGTGGTGTTGCTCGAGGATCTGGGCCAAAATCACGAACAAGCCGCCATGAAAGCCGGAAAAACCGCGGAAAGAATACTTGAGGCGCTTAACAGTCCGTACCAACTGGCCGAACAGGAATATATCGGTTCCTCCTGTATTGGTATTTCACTGTTTATTGATGGTAATGAGACACCGGAAGATCTGCTTCGCCGATCGGATACGGCTATGTATAGGGCTAAAAGCAATGGCCGCAATATCCTGTGTTTTTTCGAACCCGCCATGCAAAAGGCATTGGAAGAGCATGCCACGCTTGAATCCTGGATGCGTACCGCCCTGCGGGAACACGAGTTCAGACTTTATTATCAGGTTCAGGTGGATCATAACCGGCAGCCCATCGGCGCGGAAGCGCTGATTCGCTGGAAGCATCCGATACAAGGCTTTATTTACACGCCCGACTTTATTAATGTTGCCGAGGAATCCGAGCTTATCGTGGCTATCGGGCAATGGGTGCTGGAAACCGGGTGCGCGCAGATCAAGGCTTGGGAAAGCAATCCCGCGATGCGCTCGCTTTCCCTGTCCATCAATGTCAGCGCTCGACAATTCGGGCGGCCGGATTTTGTTGAAACCATCAAGGCCGTTATCGCCCGCTCAGCGATTGCTTCCGAAAAGCTCAAATTAGAGATGACGGAAGGCCTGTTGATTCATGACGTGGACGATACGGTTGCCAAGATGACTCAGCTTAAATCGATTGGCGTACAGTTCTCGATGGATGATTTCGGGACCGGTCATTCCTCATTGAACTATCTGAAGCGCCTGCCGCTCAGTCAGTTGAAAATAGACCAGTCGTTTGTGCGAGATATTACTGTCGATGCCAACGATGCGGCTATCGTGAAGACGATTATCCGCATGGGGCAGACGCTGCAAATGAATGTTATTGCGGAAGGCGTTGAGACCGAAGAACAGTTGCGGTTTTTAAAGGAAAACGGCTGCACGGTATTCCAGGGGTATCTATTCGGTAAGCCACTGCCGCTTGAAGAGTTTGAGCGGCTTATAGCATCATGTAATGAGCGGAGGCTGGTCGACAGAAAGTCAAATGCGCCTGGCTAAGTAATGCATTCTTGTAACTTTTTTACAGGCTTAGAGTTACTTCATTTCGCCAGGCAATAAAAAACCCGCTAAATCTTACGACTTAGCGGGTTTATGATTCTTTGCACTGCTCAGAACCTGAATTTGGTACGAGGGTCGGTCTCTAATATAAATATTAGTCATTGTAAATTAAGTGTTTTATATTTTACTTTTTCAATATACCCCCGTTTATACCCCCGTACAATTAACGCTACCCCTGCTTTTTATTCAGGCTAATGCTAATACTCAGCAAAGAATGATCTATCGAGCAGTGCCAGGCATCTATCATATCAAGGTCATCACCAGATGCCGGCCTTCAGCTTGGCATCGATCTCCAGCAGGCCGACGCCAAAAGACAGATGGTCAACAGAATAGGTTAGATTTCACCGGATGGTTTGCTGGTGTCCGCGTGGTCATGTGGTGCATTTTGGAAACAATACGTATATCAATAATCATGCCATAATATAAAGCCATGTTTTTTATACTAAATAATCACATTGGCATGAAATCATGCTAGTGAATTTATTGTTTACCATTTGCGACACATCACCACGTGGTTAATTTTCCGTAAGGCATAAAAAACCGGTATAAAAACCGGCCTTTATTTTATCGGTCGGCTTTACCGCGGCTTCATGTTCCTGGCTAAAATGCGGTAAAGCGTGCTCTTGCTGATATTGAACGCGGAGCATATGTCAGCATGATTGACGCCATTGAAACGACTTCTAATGAGATTGTTCCTGCGCTGCTTATCAACCTTGGGGATATAGTAGGTCTCGCCGCCCAAGTTCGACCTGATCCGCTCTATCACGGCGCTGGACAGATCGCTGGCTAGCTGCTCGGATAGGCCGAACTTGACGGCGATGGTTTCAATATCGGCTGCAATTTGATCTATTTGGTCGCTCATTTGTGCATGACAAGTTTTTAGGAAATTGGGACTACAGCTTAATTTTAGCATGGTGTTAGGCACAAAAAACCCGGATTTCTCCGGGTTCTCTGTGAGCCTCTTATGCCTCTTGGTGGGCTCGGTTACGGCCTTCAGCCTGGTCTCTATTTTCATTTTTAGCTCTACTATTTGTAACCATCCCCTGCCCATCCTGTTGTGTATAGGTCGTTTAGTAACTATACCGTTGATGTCATCACTAGCCTGTATCTGTGGCAACCAATGCTTATGCCAGTGCAAAATCGCACAATAATAAAGTACACGCTTATGTATAAGCTTTTGAAAGCATTGGTTAATTACTCTAACCCACCCCGCGCCCCGAATAGATGTTGTTTATGGTAGCTCGGTGTTTAGTTCGCATGTTTAGTAACGCGTTTAGTAAGCGAAAGAAGCGCCGGTTTTGTGGGTCCTTCCCAACAATGGCACATGCGGGTAAATATGACCCCTTTTTTCATGTAGTCAGTGACTTTAAAAGTTACTAAACACGGATGCATAAGGCACAAAAAACCCGGATTCCTCCGGGTTATCTGTGAGCCTATTATGCCTCTTGGTGGGCTCGGCACCTCATTTCTCGGTAACGTCTCTATTACGGCCGATGAAATTTTTAAAAGGCCCTGTTTTTTTAACAGGCCGCGAAAACAGGGAAACACGGTCAATGATCCGGTTTTTTCAACTCACGCGGAAACCGGAAAACGCGCACACAAAAGCTTTAATTAATGCATCTACTGTCCATTACGGCATCATCAAGACGATTTCAGGATTGCAGTCAGCGCGACGGTAAAAACCATTCAGCCCCAATTCCTCGGCGGTGCTGATGATTTTCTCCTCGTCGATTTCCAACTGGTGCCGTCTCTTAATGAGTTCGGCTTTTAGGCCGTCTCGTTCGTCCATCGGTGGGCCTGATTCGATACCGTCGGCGGCGGCTGTTGCCATGTCTGACAGTTGGCGCTTAATCTGTTCGGGGAACAAAGCACACAAAACCTCCGATAAATCGACTCTACCCGATCCGATAACCCGCCCTGTTTCTAGCGTGATTAATACGTTGCCGTGACCTAAATCAACAGTTGCATCGAAGGTCCCCAGGCCGGCAGACTCTCGCTGATAGAAAAAATGGTTAATACCTGCCAGGTCTGATTTTTCGTTAACAAAATGATCGATGTTTTTCAGGGCATCACTTAACGGCACCGGCGCATTTTCCAGCCAATAGATTTCATCGTCGATATGCGCAATTTGCTCATGAACGGCCTCGAGCTGTTTATGCGCCTCCTTTGCTGACTTGTTGAGAGCGGTTTTTAGTTTTTCTGCATCGATCATTAATTATCTCCACTGGTCAAGTTGTCTTGGGCGGGATAAGCGACGGGATCGCCTATCTTTACATGATGTTTAGCGAACTCCTGGAGCTGCTCCCATGATGCACCAAAGGCTTGCCGTGTCTCAGATAGCTGCTCCCGGCGTTCGTAGAGCTGTTTTGCGGCGAGCATTTCGCCATAAAGCTCCAGTAAGGGCCGCTGCGCGGTGGAGTCCTCACGGAAACCGAATTCAGCGCAAACAGCGGGCCAGTTGTTCTTTATGTCGGCCATCCGTTTTTTTAAGTCGTGGCATGACAACTTTTTATCCTGGGTAATGACCGGAAGCGCATTCCGGGTTCTGTCGTAATTCGAAACAAAACGCCCCTCTGTTTTTCCCGCTTGCTCTTTGGCGTCACGCCATTCGTCACTTAATCGCGTGCATTCCACATGCAGCAATTCTTTTTGACGCTGGAGTCGCTCCCATTTTTCTTGATTGAATTTCATAGGTTTGCCTCCTTCTCGGGCATGTGGGTTTTGGCATGTAGGCAGCACAATGAAAAAATCCCGTGAAAATCCCTCGGTCTGGCATCAAGAAGCGGCATCAGTACCTCAGCGGCGGCATAGGCCGTTATTTGCTTGGCGCTGTATTTTTTTTTCAGGTCACTTCTTGAAGCGTATGTTGACGCCAGGTCAATGAACTTGCAGTTGCCTTTCAATGCCGGGAACGCGGCCATTAATGGGGGGATGGCACTTTGTTGGGTCGATGATTTGGCGCAACGGGCATTTATATCCGCCTGAAACGCCGCCCTGATTTTTTCACCTTCAAGCGCTTCTGCCTGAAGCTGTTCTTCGGTATGGGGTTGCAACATTTGAACTTCTCCGTTTAAAAAGTTGAGATCATTGTTGCATGATGTTTTTGGTAAAAATAGGAAATGCGCCCCGTCAATTTTTCCTATTTGGAAAGGCTTAAAATTTTCGACATTGTCCGTATCGTTGTCGGCATTTTTGCGCCAATTTGTTCAGCAAGTTTTAGCTGCTGCCCGGCCTGGTCGTCACCAAGTTGACCGGAAACAATCCTGTTAACTAATTCAAAACATCGCGTCCATGGTTTTCCGGGTAGGGCGTTGAACGCCTCGATGATGCATTCGTTCCGTCTGTTTAGCGCGTCCTGATAAGCTAGGCTGCGCTTTCCTGATCGCTGATTGGCAAGGTTTAACTCAACTAAAACGGATTGCGCCAAATCAGGCGGCAATGCCTTTTGAAGCTCCAGGGATAATTTGACTTGGAATCGTTCTTTAGGTGTCATTTTGTATTTTTGGTTGATTGAGTCGTGAAAATAGTTAAAGTTGAAAACACTAAACCCCCTTACAACTCGCCAGGCATTAGCGAAAAACCGGGGCTCCTTTTACCCGTACTGAGTCTTTCTCCAGAAGGACCCAAAGCCACCATTCTTGAATCACTTTGAAACTTGATGCCGCATTTTGCGCAAAGGAAAGCCCCTTGCACGCCGCCGGCGAATATAACCGGAACAGAACGCTCTCGACCTTTGCGGCGATTGAAGGGCTTGCGGCATCCATAGCAGACATTCTTGAAATAGACCGTGCTATTGCTGCCGGTTTGTAACGGCCTGGATGATTGCTTTGGGTTAACGTCGAATATCGATATTTTTCTCATATTTATTGCCCGGATTAAATTGCTTAAAAAAATTATTTACCCCCCCTCTACCCTCCAGAAGTGGGGGAATTGGGGGAGATTGCCTTCTATGCCATATGTGGCGCGGCTTTGGCGCTCCCCCATGTGTTAAAAAACTGGGGGAAATCTCCCCCAATCGCTTGAAAATCTCCCCCAAATAGGCCGGTTTTTTAACGAATCAATAAAAATCCTGGCCAATTTTGGCTTATGGCTGCGTTCGTTTGCTCCCCCAATTTCGGGGGAATCTCCCCCAATATTTTTTTAAGTGGGGGAGCTTGTAAGCCTTGATATATAAGGGATAGAGCTATATTTCCCCCAATTCCCCCAAAAATATATATACCCCCCCTCTACAATTCTTTATCCAGACTCGATCAAATCGGCGGAAAGGACCATCACACGCCTACTTCTGCCGCCAATGATCCGCTTAACTGCCAATCTCGGCGTTCCGTTTTCCCTGGGCTCGGTTGCTAGAACCACTCCCTTTTCACCCATGCGCCGCCAAAGACTGGCCGGTGATAGCAGAAACGCGTCTCCTTGAGTCCTGGCCAATTGTTGCGCCACGGCAAAGGCGGCGTTCTGCTCCAGCCAGACTTCGCGGCGGTTATCACTATCACAGTACCAACCGATACAGTCGCCGGCCGGTTTGTGAATCTTATCGCCGGCCATATCGACGGTGTCAGAACGCCAGCCCCAAGCATGAGGACGAGAGCGCGGCGGCCCCTGGTTCAATCGGCAAGCAATATGGGCGTTACCGCTGGCGAATGAGGCTCGCAACAGGTCCAGGAACCGTTCGGTTTCGTCCTGCTCATGCTGATAATCCCCTTGCTCAGTGAAAGCGCCTTGTAAATGCCGCTCAATATCGGACAAGATAGCGTTGCCCTGTTCGCTGATGAGCGCGCGGCTATCGGTCAGGAAATCCATTAACAGTTCGGCCCCAGCTACCAAATTGGCGTATATTTCGGGGGCGCGGGGGTGAGATGAAGCAAAACCATCCCGAATGGCGGCATTGCGTAAGCTGGCGATAGACTGCGGGAATTGTTTTTTAAGATCATCCAGGCGCGGTGCCAGCCATTGCAGATAGGCGGCCATAATCCCCATCAACTGGCCTGTTTCCGCTGCGTGCTGAAGCTTGGTTAATATGTCCGTATCAACGTCGGCGCGGGTGAGCTCCAGGATCAACAGCCGGCCTAGCAAGCTTTGGCCCTTGGGTAAATCCTCGCCCGTTATAAAAGTCATGGAGCGGTTATAAGGCGCGGCTTTTGCCTGCATATCGGAATCGCGGCGCCCTCTACCGGCCTGGTTGCCCGTGTTACGAATCAACCTTTCCGCTTTTGCGTGAATTTTCGATGCTTCCGACAAATTAACGGATGGTTTAAAGTCGTCGATAACGAAACAGCCGTCTTTCACCTGAAATGCTTTAGTCTCAATATCGTTGTCCGTATCGCTGAAGTTGGCCGGAAAACGGCGCGCATTGAAGTCGCCGAAAAACGCCAGCGGTATAGCGGTCACGGCTGATTTTTTCGCACCTGTGACCCCATGAATAAATAAAGCAAAGTCGGTGGGGTGGCATTCACCCAAAGGTGCCCGTGCAACAGCGGCCAGCAATGCCGCGCCGATATGTGGCTTGCCTGGACAGATGGTCAGCAAATGTAGAATTGAAGAGCAAGCCGTATTAATTTGCTTGGTATCAAAGGGCACCGGCAAAGCATAACGCCCCATATGACCGGCCCCTAAGTCGACTTGGACATCCGTTTTCAATCCATCCTTGGCAATAGCTCCGGAGCCGGTTAAATAATGCCATTGGTCATTAATTTGCTTCCAACCCGTATAGCGGAACAGGTGCCGGCGTGGAACATCCCCGTTCATTTTTGAATATAAATGGATCGCGGCGCGTAAGTTGTCCCGTTTAGCAGTGCCCGGATAAACGAAGGCCAAGGTTCCATAATGTTCATTAACCCAATTGCCCTGGGTCGAGTAAAACTTGTTAACCGGTACTTCAACGGCCGGCAGCATTAAGCCATCATTGCGCCGGCCTTCGATCACTAATATGGCTTTATCCTGTAAGCCATCATCTTGTGTCACTTCCTCCTTAATCTGGCAAACAAAATCACAAAGCGGAATGTAGACTTCATAGGTTGCTGTATCGGTTGGACCGGAATTAACCGCTTTGATTTGGTGGAAAGCGCCTGAAATAACTGCATAATCACCAAAGCGCTGAGTTATTGTTTTGCCGGAACCGCTGCCGCCACCTGTTTTTGATGACTTCGATTTAGGTGAGGATTTCGGTTTGACCGAGTTTTTGACGATCTCTAAAACCGGCTTGTCCGTTTTTTTTGTCATCGAGGCCCCTGTGTTTGAATATAGTAATCATTAAAATCGCCGGCGATAGGCGGAAACGCGACAAAGCCGCCGATAGCGGCGGCGGCTTCATTGGCTTTGGTCAATCCGGGGTTATTATTGGTATTCAGGTCGTTATCGGCACAGAAGATGATTTTCACGTCGGGTAAGTGCTTTCTGACTATGCGCCCGACCGCTAACAGGTTGTTGGCGGTGAAGGCGATATACACCCGATGGCCGGTTTCCTGGTGCAGTGTCGCCGCCGTTGCGAAGCCTTCGGCAATACAAACAGGATCGCTTTTTTCACCGATCCACCAGAACATTCCGGTCAGTTCCCCGCCTGGCAGAAAGTCTTTGCCGCGACCGAGTTCTGGCGGTTCCATAGGGAAGATGGCTTGAAGGTTGCGCAGTTTACCTTGCTCGTTATACAACGGGATCAGCAGCGCATTCTCAATGATGAGTTTTTGAGGCTTGCCGTCCAGGCCTTTGATAGTCCGGCGCCAGTCGGCAGCGCGGGCGCCATAGGGATTAATGCGCTTCTTCAGTACATAGGGATGTTCCAGCGGCACCACTTTGGCGGCCTGCCAAATGTCAAAAGCCCGTTGGGCGGTTTTATTGTGCCGACAGCGTTGTTCCTGATGGCGGCGTTCCTGTTCGGCTTTGATCCGCTCACGCTCTTCAGCGTTAATGGCTATGCCGCCTTTGTGGTCAATAAAAAAGGCTTTCTGCTCGCCTGTTTTGTGATTCCAAACGATGCCGCCCTGGCGATCTGGAAATATTTTAATTCGGCCATCGCCACGGCCTCTATGATCGTCTGTTAAATTGGCCGAATGAAACCGGCCATCGGTGGGTACATCTTTATAGTCAACCCCCGCAGCGGTGCACGCATCGCGCGCGGCGGTTTCCAAGTCTTTAAATTGATTTTCAAAAGTCATATATTTGCTCTCCTTGCCGGGGTGCATCCATCGCGCTAAACAGGTACAATAGCCGTGCGTTTTGGCTAGTATCTGTTTATAGATCGGAAGAACCCCGGCCCAAGTCATTGGGTACGGGGTTTTTTATTGCTCCGGACTGACGGCCTTGCGATAGGCGTCTACAAGTGAATCCATGTCCATGATTAGTTTTATGGCTGAATCGATTGCCCAATAAATGGAATCATCGGACGGCCGGCAGCTGGTGTCCTCAATGAAATGGGCATTGAGCATTGTCAAAATACTGATGGCCTGATTGGCCTGTGTGGAAACGCCATCAGATAAATCCCATGGGGTGGCATTATCTCCGCCAGGCGGCAGGCGGTGCCGGAAGTCCGGCATCAACTTGGGAGCTTGCAATGATTGGGTTTTAGTCTGCTTGGCGGCGATGCTGTCAGCGTTTACTCTTGGCGTGCTCATACGGATGCCTCCAGGCAAGCCGGCTCTATTTGGTCCAATAGTTCTCGACGGTTCGAATCATCTGCATTGGTATAGAAAAAAGTATATTTTGATATTTTGGCGTCGTGCCTGGTCTTTTTGATTTTGGCCAGCATCACCTGTGCCTGCTCAACCGTTCCAAGCAAAGGCGATAAGGGTACATTACAGATATTCCCTTGATTAACGGTAACCGTAAAACAGACAACATCAAAGGGACCGGGAGTTAAAAGCGCTTCATAATCAGCTTGCGGTATTACAAGACTCATACTGCACCTACAGCGATAGGGGCGCGTTTAGTTTGAATATCAGCAACGGCGCATTCTGATTTGGCTTTCTCGGCGATAATGTAAGCACTGAGCAAAGACTGGGCGTCCATGATTTCAAAGCGGATTGCCTGGGCGGATCGCCAAAGGGTATCGGGGTCAAAACTGGCCGGGTCGGTTATCTCGCAAGCGGTTTCGAGCAGGTCGGCCAATGCGCCGGCGCGTTGCAAAGCTGCATTGGCCATATCGTGCAAGTTGCAAAATTCGCCGTCTTGGCTGACATTTGCCCGATGATTGAAATTGACGTTTGGCTTATTGATTTGCTCGGCTTGAGCGTTTGATGCTGTCGTTTTCATGATTTTGCCTCGGCTATTATTATTTTGATTTGCTGCTCGATCTGATAAAGCGCGTCATCGCTCCAGCCCGGAACGTGGCGGATATGAAGGACCTCATGGAAGAGCCGGAAGGCTTCGGCATCGAGGCGGGTCAGCTCGCCCAGGCTATGTTGAAAAGGCCGGTCGGTCCGGTAGGCGCTCAGAAAGGCCTCGGCCAGGAATTGGCCCGCGCGGCCGCCTTGGGTGATGCGCTCCAGCAATAATTCAGGCTCAAGCGGTAAAGGCTTGATGCCTAGCTCCCGTTCCTGTTTGTTCAGAATGTCTTCGAGTGACCGCCTGCGGGGTGGGGTAATTTGAAAGCTCATTGCTCGCCCTCCGTCACTGCCAAGGCCATATGCAGTTTCGTTGCTGCATCAAGTAGGGCCTGGGCGTCTTCTATCATGGCTTGGGCGCTTTTCAGGTTGGGCTGCTCAAAGACGGTCAGCATTTCAAAAGAGCCTTTTACCGCCCGATATCGCCGTTCAAGTAATTGGATGTGCTGCCGGGTGGTCTCTTGGTTGTTATTGACAGAGGCGTTCATTGCTCGCCCTCCATGGTCATGCACTGAAATTTCACGACAGAATTTTGAATTAAAGGAACCAAGGCCGATGCTTGGCCAAATGTGAGATCACGGCAAACTACGCAGTGAATTGGGCTTTTTACGACTATTTCAAAAAGGGATGTTAGGCGCGGTTGGGCCTTAGGATTTGATTGAATCATGATTGACTCCAGAGAAAGGTTTTTAAACCCGACTCCGTAACGCCAATTATGGAGCCGAGGCTGAGCAGGTTGGCGTACCGGTCTCTGGAACCGGCCAGTCTTGCGACTGCCCACCCAGCCCCGACATAATGAGGACTGAGATTTTGCGCATAAAAAAACCGCAGGGCGCGGCTTATGCCAGAGATTCAGGACGCCAATCCCGGCTTTCGTTTTTTGCGAAAGCGAAATAAGCATAGACGCCTGGCGATAATTCGTCAAGCCGGTTTTCTTCCAGCGCTTCTTTCTGCGTCGATTAATCCGGCTTGGTTTGGTGGTGTCGTCTGGGCGGTCGGCAGCGATCATGCGGCACCGCCAAAACTTTTGAGGAGTTCGATAATATCGGACTTACGCCAGGCGCTGGTTTTTTCGCCCAACTTAACCGGCTGCGGATATTCTCCGCTTCGGACTTTGGCTAAAAACGTAGATCGTCCGATTGGTAGCAATCCTTCGATGCCGCGCTTCTTGCAACCGATGATATGCCAAATACGAAGATATGCCAGGGCAGCCAGTGCCTGTTCTGCTTGCTTTTCTGGTTCTGTAGATAGTTTGTGCATTTGTCTAATCTCGTTTATTGAATGACGAGATCAGCTTATGCAATGTAGTGTGATTATTCTAAGGACAGATAACCCGGTTAAATGTCCTCTTTACTTTAGCCGTGGGCTTGTGCTAGGTGCCGGTATATTGGCATAAACAGGACTTTCTTTTTTTCGCTTGTTTACCTGTCGTTTTAACCACTGATCGCAAGCTTCTTGGCTGGGAAATTTGAATTTTTTAAATACTTCTTCTGATGCTTTTCTTGGAGCAAGGCCTGACTTGATAGTGGCCCAATAATAGATAAACGCATCGTCATCATGTAACCTTGGTTCTTCGCCTGGTTCTTTGATAAGCATTATCTCAGCTACGTTTGACCATCGTTTTGAGTGTGATATATTTTTTCCCACGCTTTCCTTGAGATATTGCTTTGCATGTAGATACATTCTTAGATGATGTAACCCTTGTAAAATTGATATCAATTCTCTTGGGCTAAAGGATAAATCAATGACATCTTCCTTAGGTCTTAATGATTCGAGTTTTTTCTCGATATCTTTTTGCATTTCTGGATCGGTGCAGAATGCCAGCGCCATAGTTAAATTTATAAGTGAATTAGCATCAGCATAGCCAGGTTTAATTTTTGGTTGGTTTTCTTCCCATTCTGAATAAACTGCCTCTAATCTTTCAGATAGCAATTCAATCTCAAGAATATAATCTTGTTCACTACTCATTACGCACCATTAACGCGCTGCCATTACGAAGGGATTAACCGGAAATAGGGTAATGACTCCTACTTATCGCCCCGTCGGGCTATCCGGTTAAATTCAATTTTAACAGCTTATGCGCGTTTGCCAATCGGAATAACATCAGCGCCGGCCTTCAGGCTGTCCAGGTAATCCGCCCAGGCTTGCATCATCCTCCGCCTTTCATCCAAATATTGCGCCCGGTTGTAGGCGGCCCTTACGGCGTCTTTTGGCATGTGGCACAGCTGCCGCTCAATAGCATCTGGAGACCAACCTTGTTCATTCAGCAGAGTGCTGGCCGTGGTTCTGAATCCGTGGGCGGTCATCATATTGCTGTCATAGCCCAGCGTTTTAAGGGCGTTTCTGATCGTACCGTCCGACATTGGGCGGCCATCGCCTCGGCTGGAAGGGAATACATAGCGTCCCGATCCGGTAAGCGGTTTAATTTCCTCTAGTATGGAAACGGCCTGTTTGGATAGCGGGACAATATGAAGAATTTCGGTTTTGGTCACAAAGTAGCGCCACTCTTTGGCGCCTAAATCAACATCTTTCCATTCCATTTGTCTTATCTCGCCTGGCCGCTGGAATACCAATGGCGACAACCTAAACGCGCATTGAACCACAAAGGTTCCATGATAGTTGTATATATCCCTGAGCAATTGCGCCACGTCTTTAGGCTCGGTCAATGCGGCTCGGTGTTTTGCCTTTTGTGGCGGTATTTGTGCGGCTACTGCTTGCGCCGGGTCATAATCAGTAAATCCATGGGCAATGGCATAGCTGAATACGGCGCTTATATCGCTATGTACTCGATGCGCTGTTTCCAGTTCGTTTTTAGCGATCAGTGGCTTTATGGCGCTATAGATTTCAGGCGATTTAATCTCTTTTACGGGTAATGCGCCAAGAGAAGGGAAGGTGTGCAGTTCAAAGCGCCGGATTTTCTTCTGGTGGGTAATGTCTCTGACGGTGTGAGCGACTGATGCCAGCCAGTCACGCGCTACATGCTCGAAACTGTTGATGATGGGTAACCCGGCATCAAGGCGTTTTTTGCGATCAATGGCCGCCGCTTTTTGGGTCTTTTCCTGCTTTCGGGCTTGCCCGGGGTCTATGCCGTCCATAACCTGTTTTCGCGCTGCGTCCCGTTTTTCTCGCGCTTGTTTCAGGCTGGTTTCGGGATATACCCCCAAGGCTAAAGTTTTTTCCTTGCCGGCAAAACGGTACTTAAGGCGAAAGTATTTTGAACCGTTGGGATTGACCAATAAGAACATGCCTTTTTCATCGGCAATCTTGTAGGGCTTTTCTTGAGGCTTAGCGTTTTTGCAAGTTACATCTGATAGGGGCATTTGGGGGTATCTCCGCTTGGGGGTATTTGATGTACCCCTATTTATACCCCCTGTACCCCCTGTATTTCAATGAATCTTTCTGAACTTCATTGGACAATAACAGGCAATAAAAAACCCGCTAAGCCTTACGGCTTGCGGGTTTCTTGTGGTTCTTTGCACTGCACGGAACCTAAAAATGGTACCGAGGGTCGGAATCGAACCGACACTGAGTCACCCCAATTGGATTTTGAATCCAACGCGTCTACCAGTTTCGCCACCCCGGCAAAGAGCGCATATTATATTTACACTTTCCCAATCATGTCCAGTTTATTTTTTTAAAGTATATTCGCCAGCTTAAAACTGATAACATCGCGCGCCATGAAGAAAAGCGACTTTAACTACCATTTACCCGATCATCTGATCGCCCAGAAGCCCTTGCCGGATCGCAGCGCCAGCCGTCTGTTATGCATAGACAGGGATACGGGCCGGATAGACGACAGGCAATTTACCGATTTTATCGATTTGATCGATGAGCGCGATCTGCTGGTTTTTAATGACACCAAGGTTATCCCGGCTCGGCTGTTTGGCAGGAAGCAGACCGGCGGCAAAGTCGAGATTCTCATCGAGCGCATTCTCGATGCCCATAACGCCATTGCCCATGTCCGCGCCAGCAAAGCACCGAAAGCCGGCGCGGTGATCGAATTGGATCACGGTCATTGCTGCATTGTGCTGGGCCGGGAAAACGATTTGTTTCAACTGGAGTTTGCCGATGCGAATTTGCTCGCGTTATTGGAGCAAATTGGCCATATGCCATTGCCGCCTTATATCACGCGCGCCGATGACGAATCCGATCTGACCCGTTATCAGACGGTTTTCGCCAGAGAGGCGGGGGCGGTTGCGGCGCCGACGGCCGGCCTGCATTTTGATCAGGCGATGATGGACAGGATCAACGCCAAAGGCGTGCGGACGGCTTTTGTGACCTTGCATGTCGGTAGCGGTACGTTTCAGCCGGTCAGGGTCGAGGACTTGTCCGAGCATTTGATGCACAAAGAGTTTTTCTCCGTGGCATCAGGTACTGTCGAAGCGGTGCGCCAGGCCCGGGAGCGAGGCGGTCGGGTCATTGCCGTCGGCACGACGGCGGTCAGGGCGCTGGAATCGGCTTCTAAAAGCGGCTGTCTTGAACCCGGTTTTGGCGATACTGACCTGTTTATTACCCCGGGGTATCAATTCAGGTCCGTCGATGCGATGCTGACCAATTTTCATCTGCCGGAATCGACCTTGTTGATGCTGGTGTCCGCTTTTGCCGGGTATGAGTCTGTTATGAATGCTTATCGGCATGCCATCGATCAGTCTTACCGGTTTTTCAGTTATGGGGATGCGATGTTCTTGGGAACATTAAGGAACACGCATTAAATAATCTTCCTCAAGTGGACAGATGACTCTCCTATGCAGGTCGAATTCATTCGCACCTGCGGATTTATTTTGTGATTATTACTAAGTAATTGTTATATAATGCGTTTTATATTAACTGCTCATTAAATAATGGCTAACGATCCCGACTTGATTTTCTCACCCGTTGTTCCGCAAAAAGATAATCCATCCATGGTCTGGTCCGGTTTGGCCGGTTGCGGCGACGCGCTGGCCCTGGCTTCCGCCATTAAAAATGAAAACCGCCTGTTCGTTGTCGTTACGCCGGATAATCAGACAGCCTTGCGTCTGGAGCATGAGCTAGCGTTTTTTTTACAGGATGAACATCCCATTCTGCATTTTCCCGATTGGGAGACGCTGCCTTACGATGTGTTTTCGCCGTTGCCGGAAATTATCTCGGAACGGCTGAAAACCCTGGCGCTGTTGCCGCAGGTCAAACGCGGCGCGCTGATCGTATCGGTAACCACTTTAATGCACCGGCTGGCGCCGCGCGAGCATGTCCTGGCGCACAGCTTCGTCGTCAAGGTCGGCGATACTTTCAATCTGGAACTGAACAGAATCAAGCTCGAAAGCGTCGGTTATCAATGCGTGCCGCAGGTTTATCAGCATGCCGAGTTTGCCGTGCGCGGTTCAATAGTCGATTTGTTTCCGATGGGCAGCAAGGTGCCGTTCCGGATCGAATTATTTGACGAGGATATTGAATCGATCCGCACCTTTGATCCTGAAACCCAGCGATCACTGGACAAAATAGATCAGATCGAACTGTTCCCGGCGCGCGAGTTTCCGTTGACCGATGAGTCGATCAAACATTTCCGGCAGGCTTTCAGGGATTATTTTCCCCAGGCTTCGCCTAAAAATCACTTGTACCTCGATGTCAGCAAAGGCATTACGCCGGGAGGCATCGAATATTATCTGCCGTTGTTTGTCGAACAGACTGCCACATTGTTCGATTACCTGCCTGGCTCGGCGACTGTCGTCGTGCCCGCCGCTTTTGCTGATTTGTCGCAGGCTTTTTTTGCCGAAGCCGAAGAGCGTTTTCAGCAACGAAAATACGATGTCGAGCGGCCATTGCTGGCGCCTGAGCTATTGTTTTTATCGGCCCAGGAACTGGCGCAAAGAACGGCGGCGTTCGCCCGCATTACCATTGAAGGCCAAGGGGCGGTTATTGAAGGCAGCCGCATCGATTTCGACTGCCATGCGCTGCCGGATCTGACGATAGACGCGAAACTGAAAGAGCCGGCACAGGCTCTCCAGCAGTTTATGTGCGAGTTTGCCGGCAGGATACTGTTTGTGGCCGAATCGGCTGGCCGCCGCGAAGGTTTGATCGAAAAGCTGCGGCAATATGGCATCAAGGTCAGGCAGGTGGACAGTTGGCAGGGCTTCCTGGGCAGCGAGACATCGCCATGCATTGTGGTTGCGCCCATGGATCAGGGCTTGCGGCTGGAGAGGCCGCCCATAGCCGTGATTACCGAAAGCCTGTTGTCGGGCGAAAAAGCACAACAGCGACGCCGGCGGCGCAAATCGGCGGCCCGCGAGCTGGAAAATATCGTCAATAACCTGAACGAATTGACGATAGGTTCGCCAGTCGTGCATCAGGAACACGGCATCGGCCGCTATCTGGGTCTGCAGACCTTGCAGATCGGCGGCATAACGGCCGAATTTCTGACTCTGGAATACGCCAATAACGACAAGCTGTATGTGCCGGTGTCGTCGCTGAACGTGATCGGCCGTTATACGGGCATGAGCCCGGAAAACGCGCCATTGCACAAGTTGGGCGGCGATCAATGGAGCAAAGCCAAGAAAAAGGCTATCGAGCGCATCCGCGATGTCGCGGCCGAACTGCTGGAAATTCATGCCAAGCGGGCCATCAAGCAGGGCCATGCGTTCGATGTCGACAATGCTGAATATCAGGCTTTTGCCGATGCTTTCCCGTTTGAAGAAACGCCGGACCAGCAAACCGCCATCGAAGCCATCCTGGACGATATGGCCAGCCCGCAGCCCATGGACCGTGTTATTTGCGGCGATGTCGGTTTCGGTAAGACCGAAGTCTCGATGCGCGCGGCGTTTATCGCCGTGCAAAGCGGCAAACAGGTGGCGGTGCTGGTGCCGACGACCCTGCTGGCGCAGCAGCATTATCAGAATTTCCGCGACCGTTTCGCCGATTGGCCGGTACGCGTGGAAGTCATGTCGCGGTTTGTGACGCCCAAGCTGCAGAAAGAGATCGCGGAGGCTCTGGAGCAAGGCAAGGTCGACATCGTGATCGGCACGCATAAACTGCTATCGAACGAGATCAAATACAAGGCGCTGGGCCTGGTCGTAATCGACGAGGAACACCGTTTCGGCGTGCGTCAGAAAGAGCATTTCAAGAAATTGCGCAACGAACTGGACATGCTGACACTGACCGCGACGCCGATTCCGCGTACCTTGAATATGGCCATGTCCGGCCTGCGCGATATTTCCATTATCGCCAGTCCGCCGCCGAACCGGCATGCCATCAAGACTTTTATCAGCGAATGGATGGATTCGCAGATCAGGGAGGCTTGTCTGCGTGAGATCAAGCGCGGCGGTCAGGTTTTCTTTCTGCATAACGACGTCAAGTCGATGGAGAAAATGGCACTGGAACTCGGCAGGCTGGTGCCGGAAGCGCGCATTGAAACCGCACACGGCCAAATGCCTGAGCGCGAGCTGGAGCGCATCATGCTGGATTTTTATCATCAACGTTTCAATCTCCTGGTGTGCAGCACGATTATCGAAAGCGGCATCGACATTCCCAGCGCCAATACCATGATTATCAACAGGGCCGACAAACTGGGCCTGGCGCAGCTGCACCAGTTGCGCGGCCGCGTAGGGCGTTCTCATCATCGCGCTTATGCCTATTTGATCGTGCCGCCTAAAACCTTGCTGAGCAAGGATGCCGTGAAACGGTTGGAAGCGGTTGAGGCATCGGGCGATTTAGGTGCCGGTTTCATGCTGTCTTCACACGATCTGGAAATTCGCGGCGCCGGTGAATTGCTCGGGGACGATCAAAGCGGTCAAATTCAGGAAATCGGCTTTACGCTGTATACCGAGTTGCTGGAACGCGCGGTCAATGCGCTGAAATCGGGCAAGCAGCCGGAGCTCGAGGCGCCAATGGATGTGGGGCCGGAAGTCGATCTGCAGACGCCGGCGTTGATACCGGAGGATTATCTGCCCGATATTCATGCCCGGCTGGTGTTGTATAAGCGCATAGCCAGTGCCGAGACGCAGGATGATCTGCGTGAACTGCAGGTGGAAATGATAGACCGGTTCGGTCTTTTGCCGGAACCGGTAAAAACCCTGTTCAGTGTTACCGGGTTAAAACAGCAGGCCGAAAAACTGGGCATCAGGAAGATCGAGGCCAGCGCCGCCGGCGGTCGTCTTGTTTTCGGTGCTGAGCCAGCTATCAATACCGACCAGCTGATCACCTTGATACAAACCGAGGCCCAGATTTACAAGTTCGACGGCGCGGATAAATTAAGGTTTGTGAAAGCGTTCGCCACAACCCAAGAGAAGCTGGAATTTATCGCGGCGCTACTGCAACGGTTGACGATCGGGTAAAGTTTGGGCGATAGTCGGTTATCCTGACTGGTATTATTCACGTCGTTTTCAGCGGTCAGGCTAAGATTAGCGCTCATATCAATTTAATGGTCAAACAGGATGAAAAAAATATTGCTGCTGTTGGGTTTTCTCTTCGTCGCCGGCGTAGGCACGGCCGATGCAGCTTTCAGGTGCGGGAACAGGCTTGTCCAGATCGGCGATCATGAAATGGAGGTTCTGCAAAAATGCGGCGAGCCCGAATTCAAGGATGAACGAATAGGGTATACCGGGGAACGCTTGCGGCATCCTCGCGGCGCACTCGAAATTGAAGAATATGAACAAATTATCATACATGAGTGGATTTACAATTTCGGGCCGAGACGGCTTAAGCAGCGCTTGTTGTTTGAAAACGGCATATTAAAAGAAATAAATGATCTTGAGCGTGGTTACTGAAAATAAATGATCGTCCCCGTTGTCAATTTGTCGAAAATAGCCATCGCCCTGTCATGCTGTCTGCAGTTATCAGCCTGTGCCGAGGTTAAAGAGGCCGGCAGAACCATAGGTCATACCACGCGCAATGTCACCACGGAAATTGGCCACGGCACGCGCGATGCCGCCAAGTCGATCGGCAGAGGCACCCGAAGAGTGGTCGAATCGGTGACCGCGGACGGAGAATAAAGATTAAATGGATGTTACGCTTCTTTATCGACTGACTGGATGTAAGCCGCCGATAGGTTTACTATCTTCGACTGGTTGAAACATTGACGGGGTAAGCTGAACAAATGCCGCGATTGCAAGTTGGAATGATAAGGAGCCTAATGGCTTATGGCTTGGTGATGCTGTTGATTTTATTCAGCGGCCGGGTTTTGTCGGAAGGCAATGACTATCGGATTGAGCTGATGATTTTTTCGCAAAATATGTCCAATACCGAGGTGTTTGAGCAAACCGAGAGTCAAATTCAATGGCCGGCCGGTCTGACTGATCTGTCAGCTTATAACAAAGCCGATACGTTGGCGCTTGCCGATGCTTATGCGGTTTTATCAAAAGATCCGGCTTATCGAGCGATTATGCACGTTGCCTGGCTTCAGACCGTTGCAGAGGGGGCGCTGAGCCGGCCTGTCCATATTCAGAATCCGGAGGGAACATTGAACGGTTTTGTGCGCATCCAGCGCGGTCAGACGCTGCAGTTGATTGTCGATCTGGAATATGCGCAGAGGCAGGATTTTAACGAGGCGCTTGTTTACCGGTTAAATGAAAGCCGGCGCATTAAATTCAATGAGGTTCATTATTTCGATCATCCCAAATTCGGCGTTGTTGCAAAGGTAAGTCCGCTATAGACCATGCAGGAGACGACCGAAGCCATTCTACAGCAAGCCGTTCGGCATGCCGTTGACACCAAGACACCCGTGAACATCACCGGCGGCAACAGCAAGGCTTTTCTCGGCAGGGAATCGGACGGGGTTACGCTAAGCACCTGTGCGCATCAAGGCATCGTCAATTACCATCCCTCGGAACTGATCATTACGGCCCGCGCCGGCACGCTATTATCGGCTATGGAACAAACCCTGGCTGAATGTGGCCAGATGCTGGCATTTGAGCCGCCTTATTTTGCCGACACGGCAACATTGGGTGGTACGATCGCGTGCGGGCTGTCCGGTCCAAGGCGCCCGTTTACCGGGTCTGCGCGGGATTTTGTCCTGGGTTGCAAACTCATTAACGGCAAGGCGGAAATCGTATCGTTCGGCGGCGAGGTCATAAAAAATGTGGCCGGTTACGATGTGGCGCGCCTGATGGCCGGCGCCATGGGCACGCTGGGAGTGCTGTTGGAAGTGTCTTTGAAAGTGTTGCCATTGCCCATACTTGAATTGACGAGCTGTTTCGAACTGGAGCCATCCGATGCGATCAGTAAAATGGCGGCGCTGGCTTCGCGATCGCTGCCGGTTTCGGGCTTAAGTTACAACGGCCGTATCTTGTATGTCAGATTATCCGGCTCGGAAAAAGCCGTCAAAGTCTCCGCCGATAAAATAGGCGGCGATGCGGCAATAGCCGACCGCTCGTTTTGGCGGAAGTTAAATGAGCAGCATCTGGATTTCTTTCAAGAGGACATGAATTTATGGCGTATCGTCGTGCCTCCCGCCACAGCGCAGCTGGATTTGGCCGGCACTTGGTTTTACGACTGGTGCGGCGGCTTGCGCTGGTTGAAATCGGACGAACCGGCGCAACGTATTTTTGCGGCGGCGGAAAAGGCACAGGGGCATGCGGATTTATTCAAAGGCAAGGACCGCAGCGGCGATGTCTTTCAGCCATTGACCGGCACGCTGCAACAGCTCAACCGGAATATAAAGCGGGCGTTCGATCCAGCCGGCATCTTCAACCCGAACAGACTGTACCGGGACTGGTAGATGCAGACTAATCTGGCCGAATTCGTTAAGAGCAAGCCCGAGCACGAGGAATTGGAGAGTATCCTGCGAGCCTGCGTGCATTGCGGGTTCTGCAATGCGACATGCCCGACCTATCAAGTGTTAGGCGACGAGCTTGACGGCCCGCGCGGACGCATTTATTTATTGAAACAGCTACTGGAAGGCGGACCTGCCACGCGCGTCACGCAGCAGCGTCTGGATCGTTGCCTGAGCTGTCGAGCCTGTGAGACGACCTGTCCTTCGGGGGTTCGTTACGGACGCCTGCTCGATCTGGGGCGGGTCATGCTGGATGAACGGGTGGGACGCGCAGTCGGGCAAAAAATGCTGAGGGGATTGATCAAAACGGTTTTGCCTTATCAGAACCGCTTTGCCGCCTTGCTGCAGGGCGCCCGGTTGGTCAAGCCGGTTTTACCGCAAGCATTAAAAAATAAAATCCCGGCTAGCGCAAAGGCTGTTATCTGGCCTGAACCGGTCCATGACCGGAAAATGCTGATATTGCCGGGCTGTGTGCAGCAGGCTCTGGCGCCGTCGATCGATGCGGCAACGGCCAGGGTTTTGGATAAACTGGGTATTTCGTTAATTCCGGTCAAGGCGGGCGGTTGTTGCGGCGCCCTGGATTATCACTTGTCCGATCATGAAAAAGCGTTGGCGTTTGCGCGCGGAAACATCGATGCCTGCTGGCCTTATATTGAGCAGGGCGCCGAAGCCGTTGTCATGACGGCAAGCGGTTGCGGCGTCATGATGAAAGACTATGGCGAGTTATTGAGGCATGATTGCAATTATGCTGAAAAAGCCGCTCGATTCTCGGCGCTGGCCAAGGATGTCAGTATCGTGTTAGTGTCGGAAGACCTGTCCGTGTTTAGGGGGGATGGCCGAAAGGTTGCTTTTCAGTCGCCATGCACGCTACAGCATGGGCTGAAAATAACCGGGGTTGTGGAAGTGATACTCGAACAAGTCGGCTACCAGCTGACGGCGGTTGCCGATGCGCATCTTTGCTGCGGCTCGGCGGGTGTTTATTCGATACTGGAGCCGGCCTTGTCCCGGCAGTTAGTGAACAACAAGTTACAGGCGCTACAGGCGAATGAGCCCGATGTTATTGCAACAGCCAATATAGGCTGTTTAAATCATCTGCAATCGGCCAGTTCCAAAAAGGTCTTGCATTGGATTGAATTGTTGCTTTGCGAAACAGTCTTAGAAAATAATTGAAGCGAGCGTGGTAATTGGCTATGGTACGAACTGTTTGTTTGCAGGTTATTCAGGTTATAATGGCAGCTTTTCGTTAAGCTCTTGTTAATATTCAAGGGCTTTTTTATTATTATCAGGCGCGTAAGTCGCTGTTTCATCGCAATAAAGCCAGGTCGGTTCCGGGCTTTTTATTTACGGGTGATTGACTAATACACTATATGACACAAAAACTTTATATTCAGACCAATGGTTGTCAAATGAATGAGTATGATTCCGATAAAATGCGGGATGTACTCAAAGCTTCACATGGTCTTGAACTGATTGATGATCCGAAACAGGCCGATGTCCTGTTGCTCAATACCTGTTCAATACGCGAAAAAGCGCAGGAAAAAGTCTTCTCGGCATTAGGCAAATGGCGCAAAATCAAAGATCAGCGTCCCGATGTCATCATTGGCGTCGGCGGTTGCGTGGCCAGCCAGGAAGGGGCGGCGATCCAGAAACGCGCGCCTTATGTCGACATCGTGTTCGGTCCGCAAACCTTGCATCGCTTGCCGCAATTGCTCGATCAGGCCCGCACGAAACAGGAACGTGTGGTCGATGTGTCATTCCCCGAAATCGAAAAGTTCGATGCCCTGCCGGAGCCCCGGGCCGAAGGCCCGAAAGCGTTTGTTTCGGTCATGGAAGGCTGCAGTAAGTATTGTACGTTCTGCGTCGTTCCTTATACGCGCGGAGAAGAAATCAGCCGGCCGCTGGATGATGTGATCGCAGAGGTCACCGCGTTGGCGGCGCAGGGCGTGCGTGAAATCAATCTGCTAGGGCAGAATGTCAATGCCTATCGCGGCGAGATGGACGATGGCGATATCGCCGATTTCGCCTTGTTGCTGCATTATGTCGCGGCCGTGGATGGCATAGACCGCATTCGGTTTACCACGTCCCATCCGGTTGAATTCACCGACAGCCTGATTGAAGCGTTTGGTGAAATCCCGCAGCTCGTTGACCATTTGCATCTGCCGGTGCAAAGCGGCAGCGATCACATTTTGAAACTGATGAAGCGTGGCCATGCGCGCGCCGACTATATTGAAAAAATTCGCAAATTGCGCGAAGTAAGACCGAATATTTATCTGTCTTCGGATTTTATCGTCGGTTTTCCAGGCGAATCCGATGCTGAATTTGAAGAAACCATGTCGCTTATCGAAGAAATCGGTTTCGACCTGTCTTACAGTTTTATTTACAGTCAACGCCCCGGGACACCTGCGGCCGATATGCCCGATGATGTGCCCGAGGAAGTCAAAAAACAGCGTCTTGACCGTCTCCAGCAACGAATCAACGAGATGGCGGCCGCGATTTCAGAAAGCATGGTCAATACCGTTCAGACTGTTTTGGTCGAAGGCCAATCCAGAAAGAACCCGCTGCAGATGCAGGGCAGAACCGAAAACAACCGTGTCGTCAATTTCATAGCGCACCCAAGGCTGACCGGACAGTTTGTCGACGTATTGATCACCGAAGCGTTAGCTAATTCTTTGCGAGGTCGTATTGTGGATACTTCTGTCGACAAAATTATTCAACACAATTGATCGTTGACTGATATGACAACTCAGGAAATTACCCTGTTGCCTGCCGATAATGTCAGGCTTTCCAATTTTTGTGGTCAGTTCGACTCTCATCTGCGGCAAATAGAAGCCCGCCTTCAGGTTGAAATCGCCAATCGCGGTAACCATTTTAAAGTCACCGGTCCGGACAGTTCGGTAAAAGCCGCTTGCGCGGTCATGCTGAAGCTATTCGAAAGCACCGAAAAAGAACCGCTGACCTCGGAATTGATTCATCTGGCCATGCAGGATGCTTCGGTCGAACAGATTTTGGCCGCACCTGAAGATCAGGATAAGCCCATTGTCCTGATCAAGACCAAGCGCGGCATTCTGAAAGGCCGCGGCGCCAATCAGCAGGAATATCTGCGCAAAATCATGTCACATGACATCAATTTCGGCGTGGGTCCGGCCGGAACCGGCAAGACCTATCTGGCTGTGGCTTGCGCGGTCGAAGCGCTGCAAACAGAAAAGGTCAGAAAAATCATTCTGGTGCGTCCAGCGGTGGAAGCCGGCGAGAAACTTGGTTTCCTGCCCGGCGATATGGCGCAAAAGGTCGATCCGTATTTGCGGCCTCTTTATGATGCCTTGTACGAAATGCTCGGCTTTGAACGCGTCGAAAAATTGATCGATCGCGGCATTATCGAAGTGGCGCCGCTGGCGTTTATGCGCGGCCGGACGCTCAACGATGCCTTCATTATTCTGGATGAGGCGCAGAACACGACGACCGAACAGATCAAGATGTTTCTGACGCGTGTCGGTTTCGGCTCAACCGCTGTGGTAACGGGCGATGTGACTCAGATAGATTTGCCGTCGGAAAAAATGTCCGGCTTAAGGCATGTGCTTGAGGTATTGAAAGATGTCGAAGGCATCAGTTTTACTTTTTTCAATGCGCGCGATGTAGTCCGGCATCCTCTGGTGCAACGCATTGTTTCCGCTTATGAAGCGTACGACAAGAAAAACAAGGCTAATTAATGAGCCAAATTGAGATTCAGCGCGTTTTTGAATCGGAAGGACAGCCGGATCAGGCGCAAATTCAGACATGGATCGATGCGGCGCTTGAGGATGTCGATCAAGATTTCGAAATTGTCGTTCGCATTGTCGATGAAACGGAAAGTGCCCAACTCAATGAACAATATCGGCACAAAAAAGGCCCGACCAATATTCTCAGCTTTCCTTTCGAGGTGCCTGACGGCTTTGAATTGAATTTATTGGGCGATCTGGTGATCTGCGCGCCGGTAGTCGCCAGGGAAGCGGATGAGCAGGGCAAGATGCCGGGTCACCATTGGGCGCATATTATTGTACATGGCGTATTGCACTTATTGGGCTATGATCATATCGACGATGATGAAGCCGAACAGATGGAAAGCAAAGAGATGGAAATTCTGAAGAAACTGGATATAAATAATCCTTATACAGAGGTAATAGAAGCATGAGCGATGAACACCCCCCAAGTAGAAACTCCCCGCAGAAAAGTTGGGTCGATAAAATCAGCCATCTGCTGACCGGGGAGCCGCAAGATTTGGATGACCTTCTTGAAATATTGAGAGAAGCTAGGGAAAAACGATTACTGGATACCGATGCCCTGTCCATGATTGAAGGGGTTCTACAAGTATCCGAAATGCGGGTCAGGGATATTATGATTCCGCGTATTCAAATGGTGGTAGTGCCGCGTGACGCAGAGCTCGACACCATCTTTCCGCTGGTTTTGGAATCGGCGCATTCACGTTTTCCGGTTATTGAAGATGATCGCAGTAAAGTTGTCGGTATTTTGCTGGCAAAGGATCTGTTGGCGCACGCCTTGCAAAATAAGCATCTAAAAGTTGAAGAAATCATGCGTCCGGTCAATTTTGTTCCGGAAAGCAAACGCTTGAATGTTTTGCTGAAAGAATTCCGCACCAACCGCGATCACATGGCGATTGTGATCGATGAGTATGGATTGGCGGCCGGTTTGGTCACCATTGAGGACGTGTTAGAACAAATTGTCGGTGAAATCGAGGATGAATACGATGAGCAGGAAGATGAAGGCTATATCTCCCAGCGCAGTGAAAATGAATTCATGGTCAAAGCCTTAACGCCGATAGAAGAATTCGATGACTATTTTTCCACGCATTTGGAAACGGACGAGTACGATACCGTTGGCGGATTTATTGTCAGCCAGATGGAGCACATGCCCAAAAAAGGCGAAAGCCTGGTTGTCGATAATTTACGTTTCGAAATAATCAGGGCTGATAATCGGCGTTTGCACCTGATTAAGTTAAAAAAAACGACTAATGGAGGAGGATAGCAGGTGTGAGCAAACAAACGGTATTGGTCACCGGCGGAGCCGGTTATATTGGCAGTCATGCGTGTGTTGAACTGCTGGAGGCTGAATATCAGGTTGTCGTTGTCGATAATCTGTCTAACAGCAAACCGGAGTCTTTGCGCCGGGTGGAGCGGATAACCGGCAAATCGCTACAGTTTTATGAGGCGGATATTCGCGACAAGCAGGCGCTGGCAGCGATTTTCAATCGGGAGTCCATCACTGCCGTTATGCATTTCGCCGGATTAAAGGCGGTGGGCGAATCGTGTGCACAGCCGTTAAATTACTATCATAACAATGTATATGGCACACTGGTGCTGGCTGAAGCCATGTCCGAGGCCAATGTCAAGCAACTGGTATTCAGCTCTTCCGCTACCGTTTACGGGGAATCCGCATCTGTCCAGTATGCCGAGGATTTTCCTTTAGGCGCGATCAATCCCTATGGGCGGTCCAAATACATGATAGAGGAGATTTTGCGCGACCTGTCGGCGGCCGATAGTGTCATTGGGGCGCAATCTCCCTGGAAAATCGCCTTGTTGCGCTATTTTAATCCGATCGGTGCGCACGAAAGCGGCTTGATCGGCGAAGACCCCAATGGCATTCCCAATAACCTGATGCCTTATGTTTCGCAGGTGGCCATCGGCAAACTGAAGCAATTATCCGTATTCGGCGATGACTATCCGACTCATGACGGCACCGGTGTCAGGGATTATATTCATGTGGTCGATCTGGTCAAAGGCCATCTCAAGGCATTGGACGTGCTGCAGAGTGAAAAATTCGAGTTGGGCGGATGCAAAGCCTATAATCTCGGTACAGGCAGAGGTTATAGCGTGCTTGAAATCATAAAAACCTTCGAAGCGGTTACCGGGCGAAAAGTCGATTACAAAATTGCTCCGCGCCGGGCGGGGGATCTTGCCGAATGCTTTGCCAATCCTGAGTTGGCATATAAGGAACTTGGCTGGAAGGCAGAGAAAAACCTTGATGATATGATTGCGGATACCTGGAACTGGCAGTGCCAAAATCCGCAAGGGTATGTTTAAGAGTAACTTTCGGATAAGGTCGAAACCCTGTTAAAGTTGATCATTATTCCTTGCTGGTTTTAGACCTCGGCCTTCAGGCTGAAAGGAGCGCCCGCAACAAGCGAAGCGAAGTTGTTTTCTTGGGCGCGGATTGGGAAGGGGATGCAGCCCCTCTTCCCAATCATTGGCGTCATCCCGCAGGGATGTTTCCTTATTGCTTGGCATTATAAAGCAGGGTCTTGCATGATTATTCTATAAGGAAATTAATTGCATGCTTAATAACCGGTTTTTAAAGTAACGAGGCAATTCCTTATAATTATTTGCTAGTCGTTTTCTTGGCTGTTTTCACGCTTTTCTTTGTTTTGATCACGGATTTGATTCTGCTAGTGCTTTTTGCTTTAGCCGTTCTCCGGGGGGTGCGGATCTTCTTTGCTTTAGCCGTTCCCCGGATTTTGCGGGCCTTCTTTGCTTTGCTTGCTTGCTTGGTTTTATTTAATCTTTTGATCTGTCTGGCTTTGCTCTTGTTAATGCCATCGCCCTGCGCCAGTCGAGTTGAAGTAGCCGGATGACTGCCGCAGCCTAGCTGATAAGGCGGGGTTCCGACAGATCTGATTTGTATGGAATTAATGTTTTTTGATGAGGGAGGGGCAGGTTCTTTGGCGAACCCGGCATCCATTAACTGAGTCATGAGTTGATAGCGTTCCTTGCTGGTCATTCCGCCTAATACCACTCCGATCAATCGGTGACCATTCTTATGAGCCGAAGCCATCAAGTTATAGCCCGACCCGCAGGTGAATCCTGTCTTCATGCCTTCCGCGCCAGGGTAGTTTTTTACGAAAGCATTGATGCTGCGTAAAGTGGTTCCTTTGTAATCAAAATTTTTAGCCGAGAAAAACTCATAATACCGGGGAAAGTCACGTTGGATTCGCCAGGCCAAAACCGCGAGATCTCGTGAAGTGGTGACTTGCATGTCATTGGGAAGTCCGGTCGCATTCATGAATCGGGTGCTGCGCATTCCCAATGCGTGCGCCTTGGCTGTCATCATCGCTCCAAAGTTTTCTTCAGTGCCTCCCAATTCTTCTCCAAGAACGACAGCCACATCATTGGCGGAGCGCGTGATGACCGCCAAAACAGCCTCTTTGACGGTTAGTTTTTCTCCCTGCCTCAAGCCCAGCTTGCTATTCGGTTGCTGAGCAGCGTGCCTGGAGGCAGTCAATTTATCATCCAGACTGATTTGACCTTTTTTTAACGCGTCAAAGGTCATGTAAAGCGTCATGGTTTTAGTGAGGGAGGCTGGAAACCAGAGATGATTTGCCTCCACCTCGTGCAATATGCGGCCGTTATCGGCATCTATTACGATGGCGGCGTATCTTCCGTAACTGATTTCAGATACGAAAAATAACAAAACAGGCAGCAAAATAAGTCGAATGAATTTCACGTTTAGTAATAGGAAGTTGGTTTATTAAAAATTTGATTGATAGCTAAAGCACGGTTACGAGCTAATTTTGCATTTGTTAAACCTAACGAATAGTACAAGTGAAATTTAAACGCGCATTATACCAATTGAATTAGTGATACGCTGCCGGAATCGATATGAAACCTGTCCGGTTAAGTACTGCCACTATCCGCGAGGTTGTGAAAAATAAGTTATAAACCATTTGACATTTTTGTATTTTTTTATCATTGGCAGTCTGGTTGCGACAGGCTGATCTACATACAAACTAATGTTCAATTTTAATTGAACATTTGTCTTAAGCAGAATCAGTGCTATTGCTAATAACAACTTAATCATTCAGCGTGGAATTTTTTATCTAAAAAATTAACGCGTCATTAAATTAATCATTAAGAATCGCGTGAAATCTTGCCGATTACGAGAAACAATGAATCCTTAATAACTGGGTTAATCAGGGATGGTTTCTTATTCTGTTTATCATACTTTGTCAAAGGGCAAGGAATTCGCATCATGCCGGTTGCCGGATATGAGTAACATTGAGCGTATGGGCAATGGCAATTAAAAAATTATTCCGAATACTGGCAAAATACAAAACAACCAATATTTAATAATTATTATATTAGAGGATAATAATAAAGCTGATATATTGGGTTTAGGCTGAATTACAAAGCTACTTTGATGCTCATCATGAATATGGATATGTCGGACAACTCTATTGCCTGTTGGTTAATTTATTATTTCAATAAATAAAATAATATTTATATTCAATAGGATAGCTTGGCTATAGATGAGTGTGTTGCTAATCTTATAACTTATATAAATTAAACTAAATCAGTACAATAAACCCAGCCTAATTTATCGAGAGCATAGAATTGGTTGATGATTCCGGTCTCTCTTAGCAATTGCAATATCATGAATTCTCAATCAAAAATTACTCACCTTGATGCGCTGGCGTTCGATAATCGTTTTATACGGGAGTTGCCCGGCGATCCGGAAACCTTGAATAATCGACGTCAGGTAATCGGCGCCTGTTATTCTCGTGTGTTGCCGGCCAAAGTTGCGAAACCCAAAATGGTTGCCTATTCCAGAGAGGTTGCGGAGCAACTGGATCTGGCCCCGGAAACCTGCGAATCCGACCATTTTACTGAAGTATTCACAGGCAATCGGTTATCGGCTGGCATGGAGCCTTATGCAGCCTGTTACGGAGGGCATCAGTTTGGTAATTGGGCAGGGCAGTTGGGCGATGGGCGCGCTATCAATCTGGGCGAGGTGCTGAATCGACAGGGTCAGCGCTGGGTTTTGCAGCTTAAAGGCGCCGGCCCTACGCCTTACTCGCGTACAGCGGACGGTTTGGCGGTATTGCGCTCATCAGTGCGCGAGTTTCTGTGTAGCGAGGCCATGCATCACTTGGGCGTGCCGACCACGCGGGCGTTGAGCTTGACACTCACTGGAGAAAGCGTGATCCGGGATATGTTCTACAACGGCAATCCCAAGGCTGAGCCGGGGGCTGTCGTATGCCGGGTTGCGCCTTCCTTCACACGTTTCGGCAGCTTCCAGATTTTCGCGGCACGCGGCGATATCCCTTTGCTCAAGAAGTTGACCGACTATACGATTCAAACTGACTTTCCACACCTAGGCGAGCCTTCTCCGGCTGTTTATCAGGCCTGGTTTGAAGAAGTTTGCCGCAGAACGGCCGAAATGATTGTGCATTGGCAGCGCGTGGGATTTGTCCATGGCGTTATGAATACCGACAACATGTCGATCCTCGGACTCACCATCGACTACGGGCCTTACGGTTGGCTGGAGAATTACGATCCTGACTGGACACCCAATACGACCGATGCCTCAATGCGTCGCTATCGTTTTGGTAATCAGCCCCAGATTGCTTTCTGGAATCTGGTGCAATTGGCCAATGCCATTTATCCGATGATTGAACAAGTCGAGCCGTTGCAGCAGGCGATAAATGTATATGCTGAAAGCTTCGAGCAAGGTTGGCAGGATATGATGGCCAAGAAGCTGGGCTTGAGTGCATTTGACGATGAGTTAAGTACGGAATTATTGGCGATTTTACCGCTGGTGGAAACGGATATGACTATTTTCTACCGCAAACTCGCCGAGCTGGAGCTTGATAACAAGCCGCTGGACGATATGGATGAAGCACTGATCATGCCATTGATGGAAGCTTATTATGTGCCGGAGCAATTGACCGTTGACTATAAAAAACGCATGGGCGATTGGTTAAGAAATTACATGCGGCGACTGCGAGAGGAGGGTATATCCGATCAGGCCAGAAGGGTGCGCATGAATGCGGTCAATCCTAAATACGTGCTGAGAAATTATATGGCTCAACTGGCCATCGACAAGGCGGAATCCGGCGATTACTCAATGATTGATGAGTTATTGGAACTGTTGCGCCGTCCCTACGACGAGCAGACCGATAAGGAGGCGTTCGCTGTGAAACGTCCCGAGTGGGCACGGCAAAGAGCCGGTTGTTCGATGTTGTCGTGCAGTTCTTGAGCAAATATGCAGGTAATAATCGTTGGTTGTGTTTGATATTCATAATTTTTAAGAGGTTGCGACAAATATATAAAAATAATATTAACTTTGAAAAAGTAGAGCGATTCAAGTAGGGGTACAGGTATTTCGTTGTGCTTAGAGGAGTAGGGTTGCTTATGATTCTATGGCATGACACAGGTCGAAAAGCGCATCGGTATGCGCTTGTCTCAGTTGAGAAAACATCGCTTTTATGATGTAATGCCGCTGTTTTACGTCTTAATACGCCGCTTGTTTTGCCGTGCTTAAAATAAGGGGAAGGTTTCGCTGCATTGTTTGGAGAATAGGCTTATTAACTATGCAATTTACAATTAAAAAAGGTTTGGATCTACCCATAACGGGAGAGCCCAAACAGGTTATTGAGGATGGCAATGCGGTTAAGTCCGTTGCGATTCTGGGGATGGATTATGTAGGCATGAAGCCTACCATGATGGTCAGTGAAGGGGATACGGTCAAGCTGGGCCAGATACTCTTTAGTGACAAGAAAAATCCTGGTGTCAATTTTACTTCACCAGGAGCGGGTGTTGTAAAAGCTATCAACCGTGGAGCCAAAAGAGTTTTACAATCTGTTGTGATTGAGCTGCAAGGAAATGCGGAAGAGTCGTTCGCAAAATACGAAGAGTCCAAGTTAAATGATTTAACAACGGAACAGGTGAAAGAAAATCTGTTGGCATCGGGACTGTGGACATCTATGCGTACACGCCCGTATGGCAAAATTCCAGCGGTCGACGGTATACCGCATTCTATTTTTGTAACTGCAATCGATACCAATCCGCTAGCGGCTGATCCTGCCGTTGTCATTAAAGCCCGCGGTAATGATTTTGCTAATGGCCTGGCGGTTATTTCCAGGCTGGCCGGTAAAACTTATGTTTGCAAGGCTACCGGTGCCGATATCGCCACAGGCAATAACGCTTCAGTTGTCGTTGCCGAATTTTCCGGCCCTCATCCTGCCGGTCTGCCAAGCACCCATATTCACTTTATTGATCCTGTCAATGCGGAAAAGTTTGTCTGGCATCTGGACTATCAGGCCGTGATGGCGATTGGCGCCTTGTTTACAACTGGCAAGCTCAATGTTGAAAGGGTTGTGTCATTGGCAGGGCCAACCGTTAAGAATCCAAGACTGATCCGTACCCGGGTTGGTGCCAACACCGATGATCTGGTCGCCGGCGAACTGGACGATGCTGTTGAAAACCGCGTGATTTCCGGTTCTGTCTTATATGGGCACCGTGCCGCGGATTGGGCGGCTTATCTGGGCTATTACAATAATCAGGTTTCGGTTCTGCAAGAAGGGCGTGCCCGCGAATTATTCGGCTGGATCGTTCCCGGTAAAAACAAATATTCCGCATTGGATGTTTATACCTCAAGCGTTGATCGTAAAACCGGCCGCAAGTTTCCATTAACAACCAGTAAAAATGGCAGCAACAGAGCCATCGTTCCTGTTGGCGTTTATGAAACAGTAATGCCAATGGATATCTTATCCACGCCGCTGCTGAAAGCATTGGTAGTGGGCGATACGGACCAGGCTCAGTTATTGGGCTGCCTGGAGCTTGATGAGGAAGATGTCTCCTTATTTACTTTTGTTGATCCGGGTAAACATGACTTTGGTCCTGTGCTGAGAGCGAATTTAACTAAAATCGAGAAGGAAGGATAATGTCGGCTAGAGACTTTTTAGATAGCATAGAGCCGCATTTTACAAAAGGCGGCAGGTTAGAAAAGTATTACGGTCTCTATGAGATGGTGGATACTTTTATTTATACACCCGCTGATGTAACGCGCGGTACAACGCATGTTCGTGATGGTAACGATCTGAAACGAACCATGACTTTTGTTGTGATAGCAACATTTTTCTGTATTCTGATGGCCATGTATAACACGGGCTATCAGGCCAATTTGGCCATGGAAGCGATGGGATTGGAGAAAGCGGACAATTGGCGCAGCATCCCGATGATGATCTTCGGTTATAGCCCCTATAATCCGTTGTCTAATTTGATCCATGGCGCTTTGTACTTCCTGCCTATTTATATCGTAACACTGGCGGTCGGCGGCGTTTGGGAAGTCTTGTTTGCAACTGTCCGCGGCCATGAAGTCAACGAAGGCTTTCTGGTTTCGTCAATGCTCTATGCATTGATTCTGCCGCCCGACATGCCTTGGTGGCAAGTGGGCCTGGGTATTTCATTCGGTATAGTTATCGGTAAAGAAGTATTCGGCGGAACCGGTAAAAACTTCCTGAACCCTGCGTTGACCGGTCGTGCGTTTTTGTTCTTTGCCTATCCGGCGTCTATTTCAGGCGATGCGGTCTGGGTAGCGGTTGACGGCTACACGGCGGCGACACCGTTAGGCCTTGCCGCAACAGGCGGTATGGAAGCCATTCAAGCAGCTAATTATGGCTGGTTTCAAACCTTTTTCGGTTTCATGCCGGGCTCTATGGGGGAAACATCCACGTTCGCCATTTTACTCGGCGCGGCATTCCTGCTTTATACGCGCGTAGCCTCTTACCGGATCGTGGGCGGTGTCCTTATCGGCATGGTGCTGTCTTCATTACTGTTTAATATTATTGGCAGCGAGACTAATCCGATGTTTGCGATGCCTTGGTATTGGCATTTGACATTGGGCGGTTTTGCTTTCGGAATGGTGTATATGGCAACCGATCCTGTCACTGCGGCTGTGACCGATACGGGGCGGTGGATTTTTGGTGTGCTGATTGGTGTGATGGTCGTATTGATTCGTGTCGTCAATCCTGCTTTCCCTGAAGGCATGATGCTGGCGATTCTGTTCGCCAATATGTTTGCGCCGATTATTGATTACTTTGTCGTTCAGGCAAATATTAAGAGAAGGATGAAACGTCATGCCTAACGCAGTCAAAAAATGTGAACATTACGAAAAATTCAAGGTTTACCGGGACAAGATCCTGGCTCTGCATAACGATAGTCTGGAAAAGACTATTGCTATTGCATTATCGCTGTGCTTGCTCTGCGCGGTTTTGGTTTCATTTGCGGCTGTCGCCTTGAAACCTTTGCAAATCGGCAACAAAGAACTCGACATGAAGAAAAATATTCTTGATGTGGCAGGGTTATTGGACGCTGATACCGATATCAACCAGGCTTTCGATGAGCGAATCGAGGCCAAGCTGGTCGATATTGAAACCGGTGATTATGTCGAGAATATGGATGTCGCGGCTTATGATCAACGCAAAGCGGCTAAAGATCCGGCGCAACGCCTGGCCATTCCATCGGAAAAAGATATTGCCAGCATTCGCGCCAAAGCGAAAATTGCCAAAATTTATCTGGTTAAGAAAGACGATGCTATTCAATCCATTATTCTGCCTGTGCATGGATACGGGCTATGGTCGACGATGTACGGGTTTCTTTCATTGGCGGCTGATGGTCAAACCGTACAAAGCATCAACTTCTACGATCAAGCCGAAACACCCGGGCTGGGCGGTGAAGTTGTCAATCCCAACTGGCGTGCGTTATGGAATGGCAAGAAAGTCTATTCCGAATCCGGAGAACCTGTTTTAAGGTTGATCAAAGGCGTGGTGGACACTAGTAAACCAGGCTCCGAATATCAGGTGGACGGTTTGGCTGGTGCTACCTTGACCAGTAATGGTGTAACCAATCTTATTAGATACTGGATGAGCAATGAAGGTTTTGCGCCATATTTAAATAAAGTAAGAGCTGGGGAGAATCAGTCATGAGTGCAATATTAACTAGCGAAACAAAAAAAGTATTGACCACCCCATTGGTCAACAATAACCCCATTACTTTGCAGGTTCTGGGAATTTGTTCGGCCTTGGCGGTAACGTCGCAGATGTCCACGTCGCTGATCATGGCGCTCGCGCTGACATCCGTGACAGCTTGCTCAAGTGCGGCGATCAGTGCCATCAGAAACCACATTCCAAGCAGTATCCGGATTATCGTGCAGATGATCATTATTGCGTCATTGGTAATCGTGGTCGATCAAATCCTGAAGGCCTTTGCTTATGAAATCAGCAAGCAGTTGTCTGTTTTCGTGGGTTTGATTATCACCAACTGTATCGTTATGGGGCGTGCTGAAGCCTATGCGATGAAAAATCCACCGCTGGCAAGTTTCATGGATGGTATCGGCAACGGTTTGGGTTACAGCCTGATTCTTGTTCTGGTGGCCTTTTTCAGAGAAACGCTGGGTTCGGGAAAATTATTGGGTATCGAAGTATTCCAATTGGCCAAAGATGGCGGCTGGTATGACCCTAACGGTTTGATGCTGTTGCCTCCCAGTGCGTTCTTTATCATCGGCTTGCTTATCTGGGCGATTCGACAATGGAAACCGGAACAAAATGAACAGCCGGATTTTAAAATCATGTCGATTGCTCATGGTGAAGGAGGGCATCACTAATGGAAGCATACATTAGCTTATTTATAAAAGCGGTTTTCATTGAAAACCTGGCGCTTGCATTCTTCCTGGGGATGTGTACATTCCTGGCGGTTTCCAAGAAAATTTCGACAGCTATGGGATTGGGCGTGGCGGTCATGGTGGTGCAAACCATTACGGTTCCGGCCAATAATGTCATTTACCATACATTACTAAAAGAAGATGCGCTGGCCTGGATGGGCATTACTGGCGTGGATTTGAGCTTTTTAGCCTTGTTAAGCTGTATCGGCATGATTGCCGCCCTGGTTCAAATTCTGGAAATGATTCTGGACAAGTTTTTCCCGGCCCTGTATTCGGCATTGGGTATTTTCTTGCCCTTGATTACCGTGAACTGTGCCATTCTGGGGGGCAGTTTATTCATGATAGAACGTGACTATAACCTCGGTGAGAGTGTTACCTATGGCATCGGCAGCGGTTTCGGCTGGGCATTGGCTATTACGGTAATTGCCGGTGTGCGCGAGAAACTGAAATACAGTGATATTCCGGCCGGTCTGCAAGGCTTGGGTATTACGTTTATTACTGCGGGTCTGATGTCGCTTGGCTTCATGGCTTTCTCTGGAATCCAACTATAAGAAGGTAGCATAATGCTGGAAATTGCATTAGGGATTATTATTTTCACGGTGATCGTGATTGCGCTGGTGTTTATTATCATCGGTGCAAAAAATAAACTGGTTGCCTCGGGGGATGTTGAAATTCTGATCAATGATGAAAAGAAAATTCATGTACCCGTAGGTTCAAAATTATTAACGGCACTGGCTGACAACGGCTTGTTTGTGCCCTCAGCTTGCGGCGGTGGCGGTACTTGCGCCCAATGTCGGGTAAAAGTACATTCAGGCGGCGGTGAAATTCTGCCTACCGAGACGTCGCATATTACTAAACGTGAAGCGGCTGAAGGCGAGCGTCTTTCTTGTCAGGTTACAGTTAAAAATCCTATGGAAATTGAAGTCGAAGACGATGTTTTCGGCGTCAAGAAATGGGAGTGCACGGTTAAATCCAATCACAACGTAGCGACTTTCATTAAAGAGCTGGTACTGGAATTGCCTGAAGGTGAAGAAATCAAATATCGCGCCGGCGGTTACATCCAGATTGAATGTCCTCCACACGTGGCAAAATACAGCGATTTCAATATCGAAGAAAGATTCCACGAGGATTGGGACAAATATAACTTGTGGCGTTATGTGTCCGAGGTAAAAGAACCGGCTCTGCGCGCTTATTCAATGGCTTCTTATCCTGAGGAAAAAGAAATCATGCTGAACGTGCGTATTGCGACACCGCCTCCGGGGGCTCCCGACAGCGTGCCGCCAGGTATCATGTCCTCTTACATCTTTAACTTGAAGCCCGGTGATAAATGTATCGTTTCCGGTCCTTATGGCGAGTTCTTCGCTAAAGACACCGATGCCGAAATGGTCTTCATCGGCGGTGGCGCGGGTATGGCACCTATGCGTTCTCATATCTTCGACCAACTGCGCAGGCTGAAGTCCAAACGGAAAATGACATTCTGGTATGGTGCTCGGAGCAAGCGCGAAATGTTCTATGTGGAAGATTTCGATATGCTGGCCAGAGAAAATGATAACTTCGAATGGCATGTTGCCTTGTCGGATCCATTGCCTGAGGATAACTGGGAAGGTTATACCGGTTTCATTCACAATGTACTTTTTGAAGAGTATATCAAGAACCATCCGGCGCCAGAAGATTGTGAGTTCTACATGTGTGGGCCTCCGATCATGAACTCGTCAGTCATTAACATGCTATTGGAAAATGGCGTTGAACCAGAGAATATTTTCCTGGATGACTTCGGCGGTTAAGTAAGACCTTGTATCTCGCCCCGCAAGGCCGGTCCTTGCGGGGGCGGGTGAGCGGAATAACATGAAATTTATCAACCAGCAACGAGGAGCATGGCTTTGTCTGCTTCTCGTTTTTTTATTGTCCGCATGTGGCAATAAAGCAGAGCAGCAGCAAGAGTACCCGTTTACTTATTCAGGATTAACCGAGGGTACCAGCTTCCACATCAAAGTGAGCCGGTTGCCTGAACCGGTGCTCCCGGAACAACTAAAGAATCAAATTATGGAGGTTCTGGATCAAATAGACGGGCAAATGTCCACTTATCTAAAAGATTCGGAATTGTCCCGTTTTAATCAAAATACCTCAATTGATTGGGTGCCTGTTTCAGCTCCTTTGTTCACGGTTTTGAAAGAAGCGCAAAGAATTAGCCATTTGACTGGCGGCGCCTTTGACGTAACCGTGGGGCCACTGGTTAATCTATGGGGATTCGGTCCGGATCCGATGAAGTTTGTCGCGCCAGATAATGTATCGATACAGGAGCGATTGAACAAAACGGGCCATAACCATCTAAGTATTAAAGAGGATTCATCCGCTATAAAAAAAGCGATTCCGGAGTTATATGTGGATTTGTCGGCTATAGCAAAAGGTTATGCAGTGGATCAGGTTGGCTTATTATTGGAAAAAAACGGCATAACGGACTACATGGTCGAGATCGGCGGAGAAATAACAGTCAAGGGAAAGAATATTAACGGCGGCCCATGGCGGATAGCTATTGAGCAGCCAACCGCAGAAAAGCGGACGGTAGGGAAGGTGGTTGCCATTACCGATATTTCCATGGCGACTTCCGGCGATTACCGGAACTTTTTTGAAGTGGATGGCGTACGTTTTTCCCATACTATTGATCCAAGATCGGGGAGGCCTATAACGCATATGCTTGCATCGGTCACTATCCTGAGTAAAACGACAATGGAGGCCGATGCATTGGCAACGGCTATTATGGTGCTCGGTCCGGATGAGGGCTATACATTTGCCGAGCGAAATAACATAGCGGCATTTTTTATTATTAAAGCAGCCGAGGGCTTCGACAAAAAAAGTACGCCAGCCTTTACTCGCTATACAGAATTAAAAGGGTAGTATCATGACTTATTTTTTAGTGACTTTTGTATTCATGCTTATCGTTATTGCAATAATGGCGATAGGGGTTATTTTCGGCAGACAGGCGATTAAAGGCTCATGTGGCGGCGCTAATAATGGGAATTGCGTCTGTGTTGAGAAATGTGATAAAAGAAAAAAACTGGAGGCCGAAGGGAAGGTCTAGGATAGCTGGCTTGGCATGCATTTGCCCGAGATAGGGATACGTGCAAAAACGGCAAACTCCAGATGAAATAATTAATAACAATGAGGAGTCCGTTATGTTAGCTAAAATTACTGTTGCAGATTACATGACCAAACGTTTGGTTACGTTGACCAAAGAAACCGACGTTTTTGATGCCATAAAGAAATTGTTGGCTCATAAGATTACCAGCGCTCCGGTTATTGATCAACATGACCACTTGGTAGGTATGTTTTCGGAAAAAGACGGGATGCGGGTTGTCGCGGAAAGTGCTTATAATCAAGGTATGAGCGGCAAAGTGGGCGAATATATGACGACAGATGTGATTCGCGTTGACGCGGATTCAACCATAGTCGATTTGGCGGAAAAATTTCAGCAAGTTGAAGCTCGGAGTTTTCCCGTTTTTGAAGATACTGAATTGGTGGGCATAGTCAGTCGCACTGATGTTTTAAGAGCATTGACTTCGACTGCTGAATAAGATTAGGGATTGATCTTCACTGGATGAAAAATTGCACGTTTTTTTGGCATGACTATGAAACCTTTGGAGTAGATCCGCAAAAGGACAGGCCTGTTCAGTTTGCCGGTATCCGCACCGATTATGATTTTAATATTGTAGACGATCCCTTCGTCGTTTATTGCAAACCATCGGCAGATTCACTGCCTCACCCTGATGCCTGTGTTATCACGGGAATTATTCCTCAGTTTGCCGAACAGAAAGGCGTTTGCGAGGCAGAGTTCACGCGCCTGATTCATCAGCAGTTGTCTCACCCAAATACTTGTACTGTCGGCTATAACAGTATTCGGTTTGATGATGAAGTAACACGCAATTGTCTTTACCGTAATTTTTATGATCCTTATGCACGTGAATGGCAGCATGGCAATTCACGCTGGGATCTGATCGACATCGTCAGAGCCGCAAGAGCACTGCGCCCTGAAGGCATACAATGGCCCGTTAACGAAGATGGACGTCCCAGTTTCAGGCTGGAAGAATTAACGCAAGCAAACGGTATCGAACATTTGTCTGCACATGACGCTCTTTCTGATGTCTATGCCACTATAGCCATGGCCAAATTAATCAGAAAAGCCCAGCCAAAACTGTATCAATTTCTGCTGAATCATCGATTTAAAGCCGAGGCGCTAAACTTGCTGCAATTCGGCAGCTTTAAGCCTGTCGTGCATATTTCGGGCAAATTTGCAGCAGTTAGGCATTGCCTCGCAGTGGTCTTACCCGTGTGTAAACACCCGACCAACAGCAACGGCATCATTGTTTATGACCTTTCTGTCGACCCTGAACCAATGCTGTCTTTATCTGTCGAAGAAATTCAGCAAAGGCTTTTTACTTCCACTGAAGATCTGCCGGAAGGCATCGAAAGAATACCTTTAAAAACAGTCCATATTAATAAATGTCCGGTATTGGCGCCAGTGTCCGTTATCAGACCGAATGACGCCCAGCGGCTGGAGATCGATCTGGCCTTCTGCCATGCCAATCTCGAAAAGATCAAAACGGCAACCGATCTGGAAGCGAAACTATCGTCCGTTTTCAGTCAGGCCTATCCGGAGCGGGAAGTTGACCCGGATCTGGCGCTTTACAGTGGGGGATTTTTTCCTGATTCCGATAAACAGAAAATGGCAAAAATTAGAGCCATGCCCCCGGAGCAACTGACTCAAATAGCTTTTGAGTTTACCGATGTCCGTTTGCCTGATATGGTTTTCAGGTATCGGGCGCGTAACTATCCTGAAACACTGAGTCTTGAAGAGACGCAAAAATGGTATGAATTTTGTAGAAACCGGTTAACAGGCCTTCATGCTGGCGCCGGCATTTTGCTGGATGATTATTTTGATCGTCTGCATGCGCTGAAAAACAATAAAAATATCAATCGGGATATGCTCCAGGCACTGGAGTTATACGCTTTGGATAAAATGGATCTCTTTGGGCTTAAATTGATGCAGTGAAAAAACACTGTAAAATTCATTTTATATTCAGTTGCCTCAGGCAAGATGGGGCCGCGCTCACAAGATTGGGTTTAGAACGCGCTAACGGATGCTTGCAGCACATAGTTGGCATATAATGGGCGGTTCAGTTTTTATGTTTCCATAAGGAAGTTAATATTATGAAGAAAATTATTTTATTTATTTCAGCTTTATTGTTCTTTTTTACTTCAGTTGTCAATGCGCATGGTCCTGTGCGCCAAAAAACTGAAGAAGAAATCACCATCAATGCTCCGGCCGATAAAGTCTGGAATATCATCAAAGACTTCGGTGACATGTCCTGGCATCCAGGGATCAAAAGCGTGACGGTTGACAAAGGCAATGAGAAAGGCTCGGTTCGCGTCCTGACGTTGGCCGACGGCGGCACGATTACTGAAGAGCTGAAAAAACATGATGACAAAAAAATGTCGTACGCTTATAAAATTACCGAAATGAGTACGGCAAAAACCATTACTCATGCCGGTGCCGAAGAAAAAGTGCCTGTGCTGCCTGTTGACAATTATGCAGCTAGTATTGAGGTAAAAGGCAAAGGCGATACCTCCGTTGTGACCTGGAAGGCCGCTTACTACCGCGCTTACATGAACAACAATCCGCCGGAAGAAATGAATGAAGCGGCGGCTAACACAGCCGTAACAGCTGTTTTAAAAGCCGGTTTGGACAATCTGAAAGCCCTGGCTGAAAAGTAAGGGTTATTTAAAGTGTTCCGAGTGAACTATCTGGCTGTAGCGATGGCGGTCGCTACAGCCTGCTTATCAGCACAGCTTGCGGCTGAACCTTTCGCTTATATCAGTAATCAATTGGCGGATAGCGTTTCCGTTATCGATACGGAAACGGGTGCTGTAGTCGATACGATTGCCGTAGCCGGTAAACCGGCCGGTGTTGCCGTTGCATCTGGCAGTAACAGAATTTATGTCAGTGCGCCGGAAGCAAAGGGTTTTGCCGTTCTGGATGCAGTAGACCGCCGGGTTATTTCCAACGTTACAGTCGGCGACGGGGCCTTAGGGATCGCTACAGCACCTGACGGCAAGCGTATTTACGTGGCGGACTGGTATAACAACACGGTATCAGTTATCGATGCCGATAGTTTGAAAATCATTGCAACCGTTGTTGTGGGGCAGTCGCCGTCTGGATTAATGGTGAGCCCTGATAATCAGTGGTTGTATGTCGCGAACCGGCTCGACAATTCAGTGTCGCAGATTGATCTGGATAAACTGACAATCAGAAATACGACCAAGGTTGGCGAGCACCCTTTCGGTCTGACTGTTGACGGCAAGGGCGAACGCATTTATGTCGCTAATGTCGAAAGTGACGATATAACGGTATTGGAAAACAGCCATCTTAAACGGGTTGCAACGGTAAAAGTGAACAGTCGGCCTTATGCGGCAACATTAGCCCAGGGCGACAGTCTTTTGTTTGTTACCAATCAGGATGACGGTTCGGTTTCGGTCATTGATACCGCTACATTAAAGGAAATCGCTCTGATTGATGTCGGCGATAAGCCTGAGGGGATTTATACCCATCCAGACGATCGTCATGTTTATGTGGCCAACTGGTTTGACAATAATGTTTCCGTGATTGACGCGCAAACGTTGGAAGTCGTTAATACGATCCAGACCGGGGAGGGCAGTCGTGCATTCGGGCAGTTTATCGCCAGGTAAAGTTGTTGGTTTGTAATAAACGTCAGCGGGTCGCCGAGCTGTTATTAGACGTGGAAGTTCAGTTACGCCGATTAAATTATTGGCAGGTGACAGCTCCTTCAATTGAGGCGCTTTCGAGCGGGTTGCCTTTTAGTTGCGATACCTTGACATTTCCTCAATGGCTGCAATTTATATTTCTGCGGAAAATACACAATTTGATTGAATGCTCGGCCCCGTTGCCGACAGCTTGCGCCATAACACCTTATGCGAAAGAATATTTCAAGCGAACCGATGACGGCATACAAACCTTGTTGGTGCATTTGAATGAAATTGATACACTGCTCACCGATTTATAATAACGCGGAGCTTATATGGCTGAAACTGTAGATGAATTGACGGTTACGTACGAGGATGGCGGTATCGAAACCGTCAAGGAACTGGATAAAAAAGTATTGACTAAAGGTGCCTGGGCTACGGTAATGTACCGTTACCGGGACTGGGACCGTGCTAAAGAGGCATACGGCCCTGATAAATATACCATCCGCCGTTATCAAAAACGTAATGGCGAATACCAGCAAAAATCAAAATTCAATATTTCCAGCAAGGAGCAGGCGAAAAGCATTATCGCGGCGCTGGAAGAGTGGGTGGAAAAAGAATAGTTTCAGGATGACCTGTTGTCGTCTTATTGAATATCAATCCAGCCATTCAATAATATGATCTTCGAGGTCATCAACTTCCGATTCCTTCATCGCATAACTGCTGATTGAAACGCCTGCTTCTTGTACGCTGTCGGGATTTCCCGACACCAGAGGATGCCAGGCGGGAAGCTCTTTACCATCGGTAAGCAGACGGTAGGCGCAGGTTGAAGGCAGCCAGTTGTATTCAGCAAAATCATGTTGTTTTAAATCGATGCATTCGGGCACGATAGTGCAGCGCTCGGTATAGCGTGTGCATCGGCAGGTCTCCAGGTCGATCAAGTCACAGACGGCGCTGGTAAAGTAAATTTCGCCGGTATCTTCATCTTCCAGCTTGTTCAGGCAGCATTTGCCGCAGTTGTCGCATAATGACTCCCATTCTTCGGTTGTCATTTCAGCCAGTGTTTTGGTTTTCCAAAAGCTCATAAACGGATTCTCTCCATTAAATAGCACAAACAGTCTTGCCTGATCACGCGTTCGTCCAACGTCAGCATGGACGGCATGATGTTGTGCCGGTTTATCAGCAAATTGCCGTTTTGAATAGAGAAATAATCATCAGTGACATTATTGCCGCACTCATCCTGAGCGATGATCGGCATCAGCGAGTCATACTTGGACGTTCCCCAGACGGTACCGGCCGGGATCTCGGTAAAATTCATGCGCTCAAGGTCTTCATTCAATAACAGGTCGGCATCGGCCTGGTTAAAACTGAAGCTTATTTTTTCATGCACTTTGACCTGGGCAACCGTATGAAAAAGATCAATATCCTGATGTTGAACCTGATGCTGGGGCAATGCGGTCAGGTGCAGACAACTGCTGAGGTACTCCAGGACATGTTCGACGCCATAATGTTGGCCGGGCCGGCCGCATTCCAGGGTAACGGCCGGGCATATTTCGGCGAATGCAGCCGATTGTACGCCTTTAGGACGGATAAAGTAGACAATCAGGCGGCCGAATAAGGACGCCAGTTGCAGAAACTGGTTTTCCAGTTTGTTAATGCAGGCGTAATGCGGATTCAATCCGGTATTATTGTGCACATCGACGCTGGCAAAAACATGGCGCTTTTTCATGATTGACACAATTTCCCGTGCCATTTCGGTTTCCGCGCAATTCGGCAGCTCGGTGCCGGGCCAGATGCGATTGTAATCGGGCTGGTTATCGAGTCTTCTTAGATTCTTGCTCGCAGCGCTGACATTGCCGAAAAAGATAGACAATGAGCGAGGTAGTGGCTGGCTTTGATATTTTTTAAGCAGTAATTGCAGCGATAGCAGTCCTGTCGGTTCATTGCCATGCAGTAATACCGAAACAAACAGCGGCTCTGCCTGTCTGCCCGGTAAATGGATCAAGGTCGGGCCAGGCAATATCCGCTGCAGGTTTTCCGGGGTGGCTTCCAACAGGCCGTCAGGTAAATAATCGATCTGGTTAAGGCTCAATATGTTCACGCCATTGTCCATGTGCTGACAGGATTGCCGATAACTTGGTTGTTAAGATAATGTCGGGTCATATCGGTGAAATCATGGTTGTGTTCATTGATGTATTGACGCTGCCATTGGCAGCCGTTTTGTTTATTATCGATACGTTGCCGGATAATATCCAGGTAATAGTCAATATCCGCGCGACAAACGCCCAAGGATTCCAAGCCTGAAATCGCTTCAGGCAAGAGTTCGGTCAAAAGCAAATTCGGCAGGCGCTGCTTTCTGCCGTCGAACCAAATGATACTGCCTTCCAGGCCGTAACGTGCGGCCTGGTAAAAATTATCCTTGGCCTGGGCGAACGGCAGCAGTTGACCCTTGGTCATGATCTCATCACATAGGCTTTTTGCCAAGCCGTAGTAAAAGGCTGCGTTGGCAATCGAATCGATCACGCTGGGGCCTGCGGCGGGCGTTCTGTGTTCTACCCGGATGTGAGGCGTGCCGTCTTCATCAAAGCCGACTAATGGTCTGTTCCAACGCCAAATGGTTCCGTTATGCAGGCGCAAATGCCCGAAGGCTTCGATAGCGGAGTTTTGCTCGACCGGCAACAAGACCGGAAAATGATCGAGATTTTCCTGAAAACATTCCATGATGGAATGTCTGACATAGCCGGATCCGAAGCTAACGCGTCTGACTGGTCCTTGCGAGGCGCCAAAATAGCCTCCGGATTCAACAGCCTGCTCGAACAGGGGGATTCTCGATTCATGCCAGAGTTCCTTGCCGAACAGGAAAGGGGCATTAGCGCATAAGGCGACCATAGGGGCCGATGCGATGATCGAGGCATTATAAAAATGGTGGGCCATTTTTAGCGGCAGCTGGATATGCAGTTGAAATGACGTGGTCGCCGATTCGAGCATGACGTCGTCATGTTCGAATTTCAGATGTTCCACACCAGTGATATCAATATGTATCGGTTTGCCGCGCGAATGCAGGACCTGTTCATTCAAGGCGCGATATCGGTTCATATTTGACATGTTGTTCAGGTTCAAATCTGACTGCCTCAAGGTCGGCAGGATGCCAATCATAAGAACATTACTGTCCAGGGTCTGCGCGTGCTGATGCGCTACATTCCAAGTGTCCTGCAACTGTTCGTGCAGGCGGCTGAAAACGTCGTTCGTCAGCGGAGTAGGCGTACTGTTGAATTCTATATTGAATTTGGCCAGCTCCGCTGACGCCAGCGGGTGGTTAAGCGTAGTCAAATAATATTCATTAATCGGCGACGGACGCATGTTTTGGTCGATCAGCCAGGCTTCTATTTCAAAACCGGCCACAGGTTGACGGGTTGAGCAGGCGTTCTGTTCAATCAGCTGGTTGAGCAGATTCGTCTCTTGCTTGAGTTTTTGATAAAAACGTTCAAAATCGCTTTCATCAAATTGCGATAAAGAGATTTCTTGGCCCATGATTGCACCCAATTTGGCAAAGTTGTGTCATCATACGGCCGTTCAGAAGCCGCCGTCAACGCTATTGGTGTCAGATGCAACATGTGTGCTTGGCCTAAAATTCCAGCAGTTCCCATACCGGTTTGATGGCTGAAGGCAAGGGCGCCAGCCGGCCTAATTCAACCCATTGATTTTCGGGATTGTGAAAGTCAGAGCCTTTTGAACCGGCCAGACCAAAACTAGCAGCGTAACCAGCGATCAACTTAATTTCATCGGCGTTAATCCTGCTTGTCACAACCTCAATGCCTTGCCCGCCTGCTTCCTTGAAAGCAGTAAGCAGCCGTTTCATCCAGTTGGCTGTCAGTTTGTAGCGCAGTGGATGAGCCAAAACGGCAACCCCGCCGGATTCGGTAATCCACTTGATTGCCAGACTCATCTCGGCCCACGACGTCGATACATAAGCCGGTTTGCCCTGGCCCAGATAACGGTCGAACGCTTCCTGCTGAGTAGATACATGATGCTGTGACAGTAGAAAATCGGCAAAATGCGTGCGCGTGATCATGCCATCCCCGGCTGCGTGCTTGACCGCCTCCAGTGCGCCGGGAATGCGTTTTTTCTCGAGTTTATGAGCGATTTTTTCAGCACGCTCCACCCGGACGGTTTGCAGGTCTTGTGTGGCTTGAGCCAAGGGCGGGTAATCGGGGTTGATTCCCAGACCGACGATATGAAAACACTTATCATGCCAACTGACGGAAAGCTCTATGCCGGGTATCAGCCTGATGCCTTTTGCTGTGGCGGCAGTCCGTGCCTCAGCGAGGCCGGTCGTTGTATCATGATCGGTTAAAGCCATTGAGGTAACGCCTTGCTCATGCGCGCGTGTTATTAATTCCGTAGGCGATAATGCACCGTCGGAAGCTGTTGAATGACAGTGCAAATCGTATATTTCAGCCATGATTATTGATAGTCTCCGTAAAGTTTGGCATAAAGACCCTTTTGGTTAATTAAAGTTTCATGCCGACCTTGCTCACAAATTCTGCCGCCTTCAAAGACATAGACATGATCGGCTTGTTTTACGGCGCTCAGGCGGTGCGCGATAATGATGGTCGTTCGACCTTTCAGGAACTCGGAAAGCGCCCGGTGCAGTTTGTGTTCCGTTTCGCTGTCCAGTGCGGAAGTGGCTTCATCGAGTATGACGATTTTGGGTTTGGCAACTACCATCCTGGCAATGGCCATGCGCTGTCGCTGGCCGCCCGAAAGTCTCATGCCATGACGGCCGACTACCGTATCCAATCCGTTTTCCAGGGCGCCGACCGTGTCTTTTAATTGCGCGATTGCCAATGCATTCCATAATTCGGCATCAGCGGCCGGTCTGCCCAGCGTGAGGTTGGCGCGAATGGTATCGTTAAACAGAATGGGTTGTTGCAGCACGGTCACGACATTTTCCCGAACAACTTCAAGACCGATACGGTCAATGGCAACATCGTCAAAATAAATCTGGCCACTGCTGGGCGGATAGAGACCGATGATCGTTTGTATCAGCGTGGACTTGCCGCCGCCGCTGGCGCCGACCAATGCAGCTTTCTCGCCGGCTTTGATTTCCAGATGGATGCCGTTCAGTATTGGCTCCTCGGCGTAACTGAAGTGCAGATTGTCGACACGTATGGAAACGGCTTTCTTGTTCAGGAAAGGATTCTCCAGGTGGGGATAATAGGGTTCCTGCTTCAGTTCATTCAGACGGTTGATGCGCCTTAAGGCCGCTTTGGCCGCATAAAAGGCATATTGAATGTTCAGGACTTCCTGAACCGGCGCCATCATGAACCAGAGATAACCGAACACGGCGAGCATCTGGCCTATGCTGAGGTCGGAATAAAAGACCATGAGCATGGCGCTGGCCCGAAAAATATCGAAGCCGAACAGAAACACCAGAAAGCTCATGCGTCCGGCCGCATCGCTTTTCCAGGCAAAAATCGTTGAGTAATCCTTCACCGATCGGGCGGATTCGATCAGTTGCTGACAGTAATGCTTCTCGCGATTGCTGGCACGTATTTGATGAATCGCTTCCAGCGTTTCGGTTAACGATTGCTGAAAGATTTCGTAAGCTGAGTTTTCCTTGGCTTTAAGATCCTTGACGCGCGAGCCGATGACGCGCGTGAAATAAATCACGACTGGATTTAACAATAAGATAAACAAGCCCAGTTGCCAGTGCATCCATAATAAAACGACGGCGGTGCCGATAATGGTCAGGCCGGCTATCAGCAACTTGCTGACGGTAGAGCCGATAAACGTGTCGATCGTATCAAGGTCAGTCACCAGGTGCGTCACCACGGTACCGGTCCCGAGGCTTTCATATTCGGACATGGAAATCGTTTGTAGCCGCCCGATCAGGTTTTTACGGATACGAAAGATGATGTCCTTGGAGATGAAGGAGAACTGACGAGCCTGGATAATGTTAAAAATGATTGCGATAATACGCAGCAACAAGCTGGCAAGTAACACAACCGCAATGTAAAGAATAGGTGTTTGCCATTGAGCCGGGGCCAGCGAATTGATAATTTCAATGGTTATACCAGGCTTATTCAGCAAAACCTCATCGACCAGCAGCGGCATTAACAAAGGGACCGGTACGCTGGCGATTGTCGCCAGAATTGCGATCAGATGCGCATAGATCAGTTGCTTTTTATGCTTTAAAACGATTTGATAGATATAATCCCAGCCGTAAGATTGTGAGGCCTGCTTTGAGGGATACTTTATTTGCACGATAGAATTGGGATGTTTTCTGTGGACTTTTCATTATATCGGTCTGAAACATCTTTAGGAAAATAAATAAAAACCGTTGTAAAAATATGAATAAGAAATACTGGTGTGGCAATTTGTTGTTAATGTGTCTGTTTGTTTTGCCGGCTGCCGTGTCAGGAAATACGCTGGAGCGGCAACGAACTGATTTTCTACAGGCGGAAAAACTGATTGCCCAGAGAAAGGACCAGGCATTTTTGAATATCAGTCAGTCGTTAACAGGCTATCCGCTGTATTCGTATCTGCAATACCAATGGTTAAAAAATAACTTGCATGAGACAAGCAGGGTCTTGATGTTTCTGTCGGAGCATAAGGATACGCGTTATAGCAGCTTGTTAAGATCGCAATGGTTGAGTTTTCTGGCTCGGAATGAACGCTGGTATGAATTTCTTCAACATTATCGGGCTACCGGCAACAGCGCCCTGGAATGTCAGTTTTATTGGGCTCAATATCAAACGGGCAATAAGCAACCGGCATTGAATGAAGCAAAGCGCTTATGGACGGTAGGGTATTCGCGGCCTGAAGAGTGTGATGCATTGATATCGGCGTTGATTGCGTCGCCTATGTTTACGCAGGATCTAATCTGGCAACGTCTTGAGCTGGCATTAAAGAAGGATAATGTCCGACTCGCCGAATATTTAAAAGGTTTATTAAGTGAGAAACACCAGGCTGCTGCCGATGTTTGGCTGCGGATTCATAAAACCCCTGCCTTAATCAAGGATACGAGTGTGTGGATCAACCCCGACCAACAAGGTGAGCGGATATTCGCGCATGGCATCGACAGAATGGCCAAAACAGATCTGGAATCGGCAATCCAAATCTGGGATGGCAAGAAACGTCATTTTCCTATCGATACGGTAACGGACCAACGGATCGAGAAAAGGCTTGCACTGGCCCTGGCATTCAAAAAGGATAAAAGAGCTTATCAGCGTCTGAATCGCCTGATTAATGCGGACACAGTAGTCAGGGAGTGGAAAGTCAGAGCCGCTTTACTGGAACAAAATTGGCGTCATATTGCCGATGCGTTGGCCGGTTTGACGGATCAGGAGCGTCTGGAGCCGCGATGGCGGTATTGGCAGGCTCGAGCGCTGGCAGAGACTGGCGATATACTGCAGGCGCGGAATATTTATAATAGTCTCGCCCAGGATCGGGGGTTTTATGGATTTCTAGCCGCGGATATTGTCGACAAACCTTATTATTTAGCGGACAAGCCTGTTCTTGTGGCGGAAAGGGAACTGGCGTCACTGGCCGAGGAAAATGATTTTAAGATGGTCCGTGAGCTCAGATTTTTTAACCGGGAACAGGAAGCACGTCGTCAATGGTGGTTTGCAGTCAATAAACTGACCAAGGAGCGGCTGATGACAGCCGCCAAATTGGCTCAGCAATGGCAATGGGAGCAGATGGCCATTTTTACATTAGCCAAATCTGAGTACTGGGATGATATGGAGTTGCGATTTCCAGTTAATTATTTAAACGAGGTCAGCAATAATGCGTATAGACATAATCTTGATCCGGCTGTAGTTTTTGGCCTGATCCGCCAGGAGAGTGTGTTTGACAGTCACGCCAAGTCACCGGTCGGCGCCAGGGGGCTCATGCAAATCATGCCGAAAACGGGCCAGCAAATTGCGCGGGAACTCCATGAAAAATGGCAGTCTGAAGCCAGTCTGTTTAATCCGGATATCAATGTTAAATACGGCACTTTTTATTATAAGAAATTACTCAATCGTTTTAACGGACATTTCGCCCTGGCAACCGCCGCTTATAATGCCGGGCCTGGGCGGGTAGGGCAATGGTTGCCCAATGAAACCGTACCGGCGGACATATGGATTGAAACCATCCCGTTTAAGGAAACCCGTAAATATGTATCAGCCGTTTTTTCTTACATTATGATTTATCAGGAGCGCATGCATAGGAAGGCGCTCAGAATAAAAGATTTTATGCTGGATGTGCTACCCGGCTAAAAATTGAGCTGATTTTTTTTAGTGTCTGTAAGATAATGGGCGTTTGGTGTAAGAATAATTAAATTAGGTACATAAATATTATGGAGAAACAGCATAGTTTTACGCGCGAAGAATTGTTGAAGTCCGGTAGAGGGGAGCTATACGGGCCGAAAAATGCGCAATTGCCTCTTCCAAATATGCTAATGATGGACCGGATTACCCATATATCGGATGAAGGCGGCGCTTACGGGAAAGGCGAAATTATTGCTGAATTGGATATCACTCCTGATTTATGGTTTTTTGCTTGTCATTTTCAAGGCGATCCAGTGATGCCGGGTTGTTTGGGCTTGGATGCCATGTGGCAACTGGTGGGGTTCTATTTATGCTGGATGGGCGGTCCAGGTAAAGGACGGGCTTTGGGGGTCGGTGAAGTTAAATTTACTGGGCAAGTTTTACCAACCGCTAAAAAAGTCACTTACCGGATCAATTTAAAAAGAGTCATAATGCGTAAGCTGGTGATGGGGATCGCTGATGCCACTATGGAAGTTGACGGTAAAGTAATATATGAAGCTACCGATTTAAGGGTTGGTTTATTTACTTCTACAGAAGATTTCTAGGGGCTATAGTAATGAAAAGAGTTGTGGTAACCGGTTTAGGGATAGTTTCCAGCATAGGGAATAACCGAAAAGAGGTTGTCAGTTCCCTAAAAGAAGGGCGTTCTGGAATTGTATTTGCCGAGATTTATAAGGAACTGGGTTTTCGTAGCCATGTTCATGGGCTTGTCAATATAGATCAAGACGAATTTATCGACCGTAAAATAAAACGTTTTATGGGGGATGGCGCTGCGTTTAACTATATTGCCATGCAGCAGGCTATTGATGATGCCGGTCTGGCTGAGTCAGAGGTATCGAATTTCAGGACCGGGCTGGTGATGGGTTCAGGTGGACCTTCTACCTCAAACCTTGTGGACGCGGCAGATATTTTACGTGAAAAAGGTATCAAAAAGGTAGGGCCCTATATGGTGACCCGCACCATGTCCAGCACCAATACGGCCTGTCTGGCTACACCTTTTAAAATCAAGGGCGTCAATTACTCCATCAGTTCCGCCTGTGCGACCAGCGCTCATTGTATCGGCCATGCCATGGAATTGATCCAGATGGGCAAGCAGGATGTCGTGTTTGCAGGCGGCGGAGAGGAAGTCCACTGGACGATGTCCGTCTTGTTTGATGCGATGGGCGCTTTGTCCTCCAAATATAACGACACTCCGTCAACGGCTTCACGACCTTACGATGAAACCCGGGATGGTTTTGTTATCTCGGGCGGCGGCGGTGTTTTGGTCATTGAAGAGTTGGAACACGCCAAGGCACGCGGCGCCAAGATATATGCCGAGCTGATAGGTTACGGCGCGACTTCCGACGGTTACGACATGGTTCAGCCTTCCGGCGAGGGCGCGGTGCGCTGCATGCAGCAGGCTATGGAGACAGTGCATGCCCCGATCGATTATATTAATGCGCATGGCACCAGTACGCCGGTTGGCGATACCAGGGAGCTGGAAGCGTTACGCACGGTATTCGGTGCCGGCGATGTGCCGCCGGTCAGTTCAACTAAGTCGTTGACGGGGCACGCATTAGGCGCCGCCGGCGTTAACGAGGCTATTTACTCATTACTGATGATGGAAGAAAACTTCCTGAGCGCTTCAGCCAACATTACCCAGCTGGACCCGAATGCGGAAGGCATTCCCATCGTACGCGAGCGTCAGGATAATGTTACGTTAAACACAATCATGTCGAACAGTTTCGGTTTTGGCGGAACCAACGCAACATTAATCTTCCAGCGTTATAACGGATAACGCGTTTCATTCCGGGGTTCGACATTGGCGAACCCCGTTTTCCATTCCTAAAATCAGGTCAACAGCCTTCTGACCATGTCAGATTCAAGTAAAAAATCCAGAACTCAATTCAATAAATTGCAAAAACGTCTGCGGCATTGTGTCGGCGATGCGATTGCCGATTACAACATGATCGAAAACGGCGATAAGGTCATGGTGTGCCTGTCCGGGGGCAAGGATTCCTATACCTTGCTGGATATCTTGCTGAATTTGCAGAAGACGGCGCCTGTCGATTTCGAGTTGATTGCCGTCAATCTGGATCAAAAACAGCCCGGTTTTCCAGAGCATGTTTTGCCCGAATACCTGGCATCAATAGGCGTTCCCTATCATATTATCGAAAAAGATACCTATAGCGTCGTCAAGCGCGTTATTCCCGAAGGCAATACAACCTGCGGGCTTTGCTCAAGACTGAGGCGCGGCACCTTATATGGCTATGCCGAAGCCAATGGCGTAACCAAAATAGCGTTAGGGCATCATCGTGACGATATTCTCGAGACTTTTTTCCTGAATATCTTCTACGGCGGCAAGCTGAAGGCGATGCCGCCCAAACTGCTCAGCGACGACAAAAAAAATATCGTAATCAGGCCGTTGGCTTATTGCCGGGAAAAAGATATCGAGCGGTTTGCCGCGTTTAAAGACTTTCCGATCATTCCTTGCAATCTATGCGGTTCTCAGGAAAACCTGCAAAGGCAGGCCATGAAAGTCATGCTGAAGAGTTGGGATAAACAGTTCCCGGGGCGGCTGGAAACCATCTTTACCAGTTTGCAGAATGTGGCGCCTTCACAATTGGCCGATACGCAGCTGTTCGATTTTGCCGGACTGAAACGGAGCGATAGCCTTGAGGAGCAGGTTATTGCATTTAATGCCGGTCTAGAGGTGTTGGCTCAATAAGGATTATGCCAATTATTGTCCTTTTTACCGATTTCGGTCCGTCCGGGCCTTATACCGGGCAGATGGAAGTGGTATTGCGGCAATTGGCGCCGGCCCATCCGGTTATTAATCTGCTCAGCAATGCGCCTGTTGCCAATCCCCGCGCAAGTTCTTATCTTCTGGCTGCGTTGCGGCACAGTTTCCCCGAAGACAGTATTTTTTTGACGGTAATCGATCCCGGCGTCGGCAGCGGGCGTAAAGCAGTTGTTTTGCGCGCCGACGGCCAGTATTTTGTCGGCCCCGATAACGGATTGCTCAATACCGTCGCCGTACAATCCCGGCAGGTGCAGTGGTTGGAGATTATATGGAAGCCAGAGCAGTGCTCGATGAGCTTTCATGGCCGGGATTTATTCGCGCCGGTTGCGGCCAGGCTGGCCTGCAATACCGCCGATGATTTATTGAAGCCGTTTGCCAGGCATGATCTGGCGGCCTGGCCCGAAGATTTGCCAGAAGTGATCTATTTTGATCATTACGGCAACGCCATGACCGGCTTGCGTTACCACGAAGATCTGGCGGGCAAACGGCTGACAATTAACGGAATCGCCATGGCGCAGGCCAATACTTTCAGCGCCGCCGCCGAGCACCAGGCTTTCTGGTATAAAAATGCCAGCGGTTTGGTTGAGATTGCTGTTAATCAAGGCAGTGCGCGGCAACAGCTTGATCTTGAACTGGGCGATAGCATTTCTTTCGTTCTGTAAGACATTGTCGTTATCTTTATGGCCGAATCATCGAATCGCTGGCAATTCTGGATAGATCGGGGCGGGACCTTTACCGATATCGTGGCGCGCAGTCCAGAAGGCGTGCTGGTTAGCCGAAAGCTATTGTCCGAGAATCCGGAACGCTACCAGGATGCCGCTTTGCAAGGGATTAGAGAAATATTGGGCATCCCGGATGAAGCATTGCCGGGCGAAATGATTGAGTCGGTAAAAATGGGTACGACGGTAGGGACTAATGCCCTGCTGGAACGTCGGGGCGAGCCGACTGCTTTAGTCATTACTCGCGGTTTCAGGGATTGTTTGCGCATCGGTTATCAGAATCGTCCCGATATTTTTGCCCTGAATATCCGCTTGCCGGAATTGCTCTATCAAAGCGTCACGGAAATCGATGAACGGGTTAGCGCACGGGGCGACATTCTGTTATCGCTCGATAAACACCGGGCTAAACAACAGTTGCAGGCTATCTATGATGCCGGTTTTCGCGCCATCGCCATTGTGCTGATGCATGCCTGGCGCTATCCCCTGCATGAACAAATCTTGCAAGAATTGGCCGAAGAAATCGGCTTCCTGCAAATATCGGTATCGCATCAGGTCAGTCCCTTGATGAAAATTGTCGGCAGAGGCGATACCACAGTCGTGGATGCCTATCTGTCGCCCTTGCTCAGGCGTTATGTCAAGCAAGTGGCCGACGGCATCAATGGGATCAGCGGCGGCCGGCGTGCGGTCCGGTTGCTGTTCATGCAGTCAAACGGAGGATTGACCGATGCGGTAAGTTTTCAGGGCAAGGACAGCATCTTATCGGGGCCTGCCGGCGGCATAGTCGGCGCCGTCGCCGTATCGGCCAAGGCCGGTTTAGACAAGATCATCGCCTTTGATATGGGAGGTACATCCACCGATGTCGCTCATTATGCCGGCGAATACGAACGCAGTTTTGAAACGGAAGTGGCGGGCGTAAGAATGCGCGCGCCGATGATGCATATTCATACCGTTGCCGCCGGCGGCGGCTCCATCTTGCATTTCGAAACGGGCCGCTACCGCGTAGGCCCCGATTCCGCCGGAGCCAATCCGGGGCCGGCAGGCTATCGTCGCGGCGGGCCTCTGACCGTCACCGATGCTAATATCCTGCTTGGCAAATTGCCGCTGTTTCCCCCTGTTTTCGGGCCGGAGGGCAATTTGCCATTGGACCGTCACCGGGTCAGGCAGTTGTTCACCGTACTGGCGGAACAGATCAATGCAGAAACCGGAAGCCATAGAACGCCGGAACAGGTCGCGGAAGGTTTCCTGGCTGTTGCCGTTGAGAATATGGCGGCCGCGATTAAAAAAATATCGGTACAGAAAGGCCATGATGTCTCCTTGTACAGTTTATGCTGTTATGGCGCCGCGAGTGGCCAGCATGCCTGCGCGGTCGCCGACAGGCTCGGCATCCGGCGCGTTCTTTTGCACCCCTTGGCCGGCGTATTATCGGCTTACGGCATGGGGCTTGCCGATATCAGACTGATGAAGGAGCAGGCGCTGGAGCTGCAGTGGCAGACAACATCTCTGGCCGACTTACAGATGGTCATGGCCGACCTTGAACAGCAAGGCCGTCAGGAAATGCGGGCTCAACATATCGATACCGCTAGGATCACCTCAATCGGTCGCTTGCATCTGCGTTATCAGGGGACAGACACGGCCTTACAGGTCGAGTTTTCCGATAAAGAAACCATGCTTAATGCATTTGAAAGCAAATACCGGCAGCAATTCGGTTTTCTTTACCAGGATAAACCATTGGTGATCGGAGCGGCCTCAGTGGAAATTATAGGCGTAACCGAGCGGGCTGAAGATCAGCGGTTTTATACGGTCCATCCGCATGACCGGCCGCTGCGGATTGCGCGCGTATTCATGCACAATGCTTTTCACCAGACGCCGGTTTACCGCAGAGAGCAATTGCAGGCCGGCAGGCCGATTCCGGGACCGGCCATTCTCGTCGAGCCGACCTCGACTATCGTTATCGAACCGGGTTGGCAGGGTGAAATAACCGCTCGGCAGGAGCTGATTTTAACCCGTGCGCAAACGAAAGCCCGCCAACATATCCAGGCGTCGTCGATGCCGGATCCGGTGATGCTGGAGATATTCAATAAACTGTTCATGTCCATCGCCGAGCAGATGGGCTTCGTGCTGCAAAACACCGCGCACTCGGTCAACATCAGGGAGCGGCTGGATTTTTCCTGTGCGATTTTTGACGGACAAGGGCAGCTGGTCGCCAATGCGCCCCATATTCCCGTGCATCTGGGCTCCATGGGTGAAAGCGTTCAGGCCTTGCTGCTGACGGAGCGTGAGTCTATGCGGGAAGGCGATGTTTATTTGTTGAATTCGCCTTATCATGGCGGCACTCACTTACCGGATATCACAGTCGTCACGCCGGTTTACAAGGAGAGCGAATTATTGTTTTTTGTCGCCTCGCGCGGGCATCATGCCGATGTCGGCGGCATTTCGCCCGGTTCCATGCCTTCCGATAGTCATTATATAGAAACGGAAGGCGTGCTCAGTAACGGCATGAGGATCGTCAGTGCCGGGCATTTTCAGGAGCAGCAGGTTCGAAACTGGCTGCTCTCGGGCGCATACCCGGCACGAAATCCGGACCAGAATATCGCCGACCTGCAAGCCCAGATTGCCGCCAATCATAAAGGGTTGCTGGAACTTAAGAACATGGTCGAGAGCTATTCTTTGGCTACCGTCCGGGCCTACATGCAGCATGTGCAGGACAATGCCGAGGCGGCGGTGCGTCATGTCCTGAAATCACTTTCCGGCGGACAGTTTGTTTACGGCATGGATGACGGCTCCGAGATTGCCGTTGCAGTTACTGTAGACCAGCAGGCAGGAACGGCGACAATCGATTTCAGCGGCACTTCCGCGCAGTTGGCCAGCAACTTCAATGCACCGGCGGCCGTTTGCAAAGCCGCAGTGTTGTATGTATTCAGAACGTTGGTGCAGGATGATATTCCTTTGAATGCCGGCTGTTTGAAGCCATTGGAGATTATCGTGCCGGAAGGCTCATTGTTAAATCCGCATTATCCTGCGGCTGTTGTCGCGGGCAATGTCGAAACCTCGCAATATATCGTCGATGCCTTGTATGGGGCATTAGGCGTATTGGCTGGTTCGCAAGGCACAATGAACAACCTGACCTTCGGTAATGCCCAATATCAATACTATGAAACCATCTGCGGCGGAGCAGGAGCGGGCGCTGACTTCGACGGTTGCGATGCGGTTCATACGCATATGACCAATTCCCGGATAACCGATCCTGAAGTTCTGGAGTGGCGGTTTCCGGTCTTATTGGAAGAGTTCTCGATCAGGCAGGGGAGTGGCGGCAGCGGCAGGCAGAAAGGCGGCAACGGCGTGCGGCGAAGAATCAGATTTAACGAGCCTATGAGCGTCAGTATCTTGTCCAGCCATAGAATCAAGCCCACGTTCGCAGTGAACGGCGCCGCCCCCGGAAAATGCGGCCAAAACAGTCTGATGCGACTAAATGGCGAGAAAGAAAACCTTCCGGGCTGTGCTCAAATTGACGTGCAAGCAGGCGATGCGGTGCAAATTGAAACTCCAGGCGGCGGCGGTTACGGTTAATCAGCATTGATGAGCTGGGATATGAGTAAAAAAATCGATAAATAAGTTGCTTTTAAAATTCGTTCGGTTATCATACTCGGATCGCGGAGAGATGGCTGAGTGGTTTAAGGCAGCGGTCTTGAAAACCGTCGTGGGTTTGTAGCCCACCCAGAGTTCGAATCTCTGTCTCTCCGCCATTTCAATACTGTAAGTTATTGTTTTTTTAAAAAAATTAACTTGCATTCAATATCTACCGTATTTCTTAGCGTGCTTGTGGATTCCGGATAAGAATTCATAAATTTCTGTTTTCGCGCTTTATTTTTCCGCAGCAATTGCCTTTTTAAAATAGCAAGTTGGATAGTTTACCCGGATGAGCATCAATCTTTTTTGATTTAGGCACAAAAGGATTGATATTATCCATTCTCGTATTTTGTGGGATTGCATGTACCATATGCTTCCAAATAAATTATTTAACGCTTACCTTCCTCTTCAGCGTCTAAACTGAACAAATAAAGTTGCATCGCTTTGTTTCCTCAATATTTTAATGTGAATTAAGAGCTGGTTCGTAAAAAAAATCCAGAAAAACAGAGCCGCTGCGAGTTTGCCGAAGACGTGCACCATCAGGCCATTGCAAGAACGCACTTCACAGGCACATTCCATGCCTGTTTTTTCCTCAATCCAGGCAAATAACGCTTCAATCGTTTGCCGGACACGAGAAATGGCTGTGGCCAGTCATTGATCCTGAGGCTCCAGATAACGTTGCTCTTTTTGTTTTTTAACCGGTGCCAGAACTGGCAAGCCCGGCATCATTGCCGAGTATAAGCAAGAAGCCAAGAAACAGAACCAGCCGCTGGCTTTCGCGCTGTCTGATATTACCCTCCTGGCGTCCAACAAATTCGGCTACAGTGCCAAGGATGTGCTGAACGTCTGTCAGGCACTTTATGAAACCCACAAACTGACTTCCTATCCACGCACGGATTGCGCCTATCTGCCGGAATCCCAACATGCCGACGCAGCCGATGTGCTGGCAGCGATCAAACACGTCAATCCCGAGCTGGGCGGGATAGTGGACAGTGCCGATCCAAGCATCAAATCCAACACATGGGACGACTCGAAGATCACCGCGCACCACGGAATCATCCCGACGATGCACAAGGGCGGTAAGGCGAGCCTCACTGACAAGGAGCGCCATATTTATGAGCTGATTGTCCGGGCTTATCTGGCGCAGTTCTACCCGCTGCACGAATACATGAAAACTACCGTGGCCGCAGAAGTCGAGGGCGAAACCTTCACAGCGAGCGGAAAGGTTGTTACCCGTAACGGCTGGCGGTATGCCTTTCAGGCGTCCAACGAAAACAGCAACAAAGATCCGGAAGAGGGCGGCAATCAACACCTGCCGGCCATGAAACAAGGCGACGGCGTGACCTGCACCCGGGTCATCAGACGGGACGCCAAGACCAAGCCGCCGGTCCGATTCACCAAGGGCACACTGACTCGCGCAATGGAGAATATCCATAAATTCGTGTCCGATCCCGAACACAAGAAGATGCTGCGCGAAGGCGACGGCATCGGCACATCGGCCACCCGCGCGTCCATTCTTTCCGAATTGAAGCGCCGCGAGTTCCTGGCACTTAAGGGCAAGCAGATCGTGAGCACGACCCTGGGCCGCAGCGTCATCCCCCTGTGTCATGATAGTTGTCACCCTCCCGCTAACGGGATAATTGGAAATCAGACAGGGGACGGAAAGAGCATGTAATGTCGCATTATTCAGCAGAACGCAAAGCGTCTGTATTAAAAAAACTGTTGCCACCCCATAACCGCTCAGTACCGGAAGTTGCCAGAGAGGAAGGGATTTGTGACCAGACGTTATACAATTGGCGCAAACAAGCCAAAGAACAGGGGGGGGGGGCCGTGCCAGGCAACGGGAAACAAACAGCAGTCTGGTCGCCGGAGGCAAAATTTGCCGCCGTGGTGGAAACCGTGGCCATGACCGAACTGGAACTGAGCGAATACTGCCGCCGCCAGGGCCTTTATCCCGAGCAGATCCGGCGTTGGAAGGACGCCTGCATTCAAGGCGCCCAGAAGGCCGGAGCGCAACAGCAACAGCAGCGACTGGAAGCAAAGCAGGACAAACAGCGCATCTAGGCGCTCGAAAAAGAGCTCAACCGCAAGGAGAAAGCCCTGGAGGAAGCCGCGGCTTTACTGGTGCTGCGAAAAAAGTTGACAGCCCTCAGGGAGGCAAACGAGGCCGACTAACCTCGTACCCGGAGCGGCAATAATTAGTGGCCTGGATTCGCGAAGCAACCTCTGCGTGCGCCCGGAAGCGTTTGGCCTGGGCAGAAGCCGGAATCAGCCTGCGCACCTTCCAGCGCTGGACGCAGGAAGCCGGCCAGATTAGTCAGGACCTGCGCGCGCAAGCGCAACGCCCGGAGCCGGCGAACAAGCTGTCGGAACAGGAGCGGGCTCAGGTATTGGCCATCTGCAACCAGCCGGCCTATGCCAACCTGCCGCCCAGCCAGATCGTGCCGAGACTGGCGGACCAGGGCGTGTATCTGGCTTCGGAGTCCAGCTTTTATCGCATTCTGAAGGCAGCGGATCAGCTGCATCATAGGGGGCGTGCAAAAGACAGACAGAAATCCCGGCCTCCGACCACACATCAAGCCCGAGCGGCTAATGAAGTCTGGACCTGGGACATCAGTTATCTGCCGAGCGGCGTGCGCGGACGGTTCTTTTATCTGTACCTGATCATGGATATCTTCAGCCGTAAAATCGTCGCCTGGGAAGTGCACGAGCAGGAGTGTGGCGAAGCGGCGGCCGCTTTGGTACAGCGAGCGGTCTTGGCCGAGCATTGCTGGCGCAAGCGCGGTCATGGTATATCCCGCCGGGTGTTGACACCGCTCCCTTTGTCAAATGGGCGCAGGGCGCCCGCCAGGCAGCGACAGAACAGCAATCAAGCAAAACTCAGGATCAAGATCAGCGCACTTATCTGGCCGTACCCTATGGCGAGCGTGTCGCAGCCAAGGCGGCAGGCGCTCTGTGGGATAAGGCGGCGAAGTCCTGGTACGCCGGCCCTGATGCCGACATGGCGAAGCTCGAACGCTGGAAGCCCGACAACCTGCGAGACCAACAAGGTCCGGCGATGACGCCCAAAGAGGAATTTGCCGAAGCGTTGCAGTCCTTGGGGTGCATCGTGACTGGCGAACACCCGATCATGGATGGCAAGAAACACCGGATCGGCGTCGAAGGCGACAAAAAGGGCGAAGAGGCTGGCTTCTATGTTGGCCACCTGGATGGCCATCCTGCGGGCTACATCAAGAACAACCGCACCGGCATCGACATGAAATGGAAATCAAAAGGCTATACGCTCGATCCCCAAGAGAAAGCAAAACTGCAGGCCGAAGCCGCAACCAAGCTGGCCGAACGGGCAGCCGAGCAAGAACGACTGCATGAAGCCACCGCGCAACGCGTCAGCCGCCAAATGGAAATCCTGATGCCGATCGATAAGCCAACCCCATATTTGCAAGACAAAGGCATCCAGGTGCACGTCGGCGCTCTGACTGATAAGGAAGGACAAATGACCTACATCCCCGCCTTCGACGTGGACGGCAAGCAATGGACGATGCAGTACATCCAGGAGGATGGCACCAAGCGGTTTGCCAAGGACAGCCGAAAGGAAGGGTGTTTTCATCCGGTTGGCGGCATGGATGCTTTGGCGGTAGCGTCCGTGCTGGTCATTGCCGAAGGTTATGCCACAGCAGCCAGTTTATCAGAGGCGCTGGGCCAAGCTACTGTCGCGGCTTTTGATTCGGGCAATCTACCTACTGTTGCCCGTGCACTGCATGAGAAGTTTCCGGATAAGCCATTCATCATTGCTGGCGATGATGACCGACGGTTGGAGGCGACTCAAGGAATCAATCCCGGCCGGACGAAAGCTAAAGAAGCGGCCAAGGCCGTAGGCGGCAAAGCGACTTTTCCAATCTTCGCACCTGGAGAGCAAGAGAGTAATCCCAAGAGTTTTACTGATTTTAATGATCTTGCCACCAAGAGCGAGCTGGGGCGGAGTGGAGTTGAGCGCCAAGCTATGGCGGCTGTAAGCAAGGCGCTTCTTGAAAAGGAGGAACGCCAAGAACGGATACTACAGCTCGAACAGGAGCAGAAACAGAATGTTCAGCAAGAGCAGCGGCCGCGTCGCGCTATGAAAGTCGGATAGTGCAAGTCATTTTGTAAAGGTGTAAAAGGTTATCCACAAATTCTGTGGATAACCTTGTCAATATTTCGTCATAATTTCAGCTAACTTCTTGTAAAGTATGAAATTTAGTTAAATTGGCTAAAAACTTATCATCGCTATGTTTTATAACCCTCATCGCCTGCATTCGTACCTGGGTTACAAAAGCCCCAATCAGTATGAAGAAGAAATGAATCAACTACAGAATGTTGCTTAACTGGATTGGTCGATTTTACTTGACCATTTCATTTTGAGAAATTTCACCAGATAAAATCACTTAATGTGAGAAGACTAAAAAACAGGGGCAACTAATGCGAGAAAAACTGATTTTATAAAATCAATTAATCCGAGATAAAAAAGCCGGATAAGTGCAAGAAATCGCGATTATGAAATCAAGAAACTACAATTAATAGATATGTGTGGCGGCCTGCAAATATAAACCACAGGACCTGCAAACAGCCATTTTCTCGCCCCGGATTAACTGCCAATAGCCGATGCGTTCGACCCGAATTAAATGAGAATAGACCGGCATTATTTGCCAACAGCCTGCAAACATCGCTCAGGGCCCACATTGTGTGCCAATAAGGAATCAGAGAGGAATCCCAATCGCCAACAGGCAGTTCTGCAATTCCTGCGTCCGGGCTGGAGTCAGGTTGCCCTGCAAGAATGACCGTATTTCAGCGGGTTTGGTATCGAGCAGTTCAGCCAGGGCCTTGGCATTGTAGCCATGCCGGGTTAGTCGAGGCCCTAACGAATTGAGTATTCCGACCAAAAAACAGCTGTGTAAAATGTAGTGTAAGGGAATGCACAAAAACGGGCGGAGCTGTTTGGGTCCCGATACAGCCTATTGTTATATGCACTTTCTGTATACTTTATTGCAATGTGTAAGGTCACTTTAATTCATAAAAACAAGAAGAGGCAGCACAAAACTAGCCGCCTCCCCAGTTATGCAAACTCACTGAGAACTAGTCCAGCTACTTAACAGGCACTAAATAATCCATTTCACTCTCATGTGAATCCAAGCTAAAACGCTCGTCATATACTTCAATTTCTGGCGATTCAATAACTTCCAAGCCCGATTCCGGCAAATAACGGGTCCAAACATTCATAATAAACGCCTGAAAGCCAGATATTGGCCCATTGTATGTATACTTTGCATATTTTTGAGCAGGAACGGTCAGCTTGATCATCCCTGCGGGTACCATTTCTCCTTTATCTGCTTCCTTTGCAGCCATGTACCGGAAGACCCCGGAACAATCATTTTTTTGCCGTGTCTTAGTCGGCACCACTGTTAGGCCATAATAGCAGTTGTTTTCTTTGGACTTAACCTCGTTACTTCTAGACCATAACTCTTGCCATTGAGATAACGCACCAGAAAAATCTGGGGAGTCATAGTCCTTTTGTATACCAATTACTTCAAAGCCATTACGTTCAACAATTTCATGTTTCATAAGCTCTCCTATATGGATTTCAAAAGCTGATTTCAATCCAATAAAACCTTCGTTCGGGCTTCTCACCTTATTCCGAAACTTACTCGGTGTAGTATTAAATTGGAGCTTGAAAGCCCTACTAAAGCTCTCTTGGGTTTCATAACCAACATCCAAGGAGATATCTAAGATACGGCGCTTCGTGTTTAGTAATTCCATCGCCGCCCATTCTAATCGTCTTTTGCGTATAAAGCTGGCGAAATTTTCACCAACCACAAGCATAAAAACACGATGAAAATGATATGGTGAAAAGGCGGCTATCTGAGCCACATCATCAAGTTCAACATTTTCAGGAAGTTTTTCCTGAGCATAGTTCAAAGCCCGATTTATCCTTACACCATATTCGCTCATCGACATCTCCTCAAAGAAGGTGAATTCATCATGCCAACAAATGAACTACTTGTTTTGACATTTTTTGCGAAGAAACTCGGTAGGGCGTATACCCTTTTCGCAAAGGAGGAGGCTATTGTTTCGTCCCATGAATACTGGCTAAACAATGGTTATGATCACGAGAAGCAGTGCGACGACTCGCGTCTGATCCAGACGAAGACCTATTCTTGGCAGGATAACCTATGGCGGCGAATATCCCGGTGTCTATTTCATCTTATCTCATAACAAATTACGGGCTACAAGGTCAAGAATCCTGACCACTACCGGTATCCGAAAGCGTCCAGTCTCTGACCATTTCCTCATCGGAGAAATCCTGCGGCAGGGTAACTGGCTGATAGCGCTGGCGTTGGGGCAGAAATTTTTCATGGGCGGTCATGCTTGGCTGTGTTCATGAGCTGTAACCCGCTTCTTTCTGGTGCCGGAAAGCCAGCACATAGACGGCATCGGCGCTTGCATCAACGCGGTAGAGCGCGACATAACCTGAATCCCCAAAGGGAATGATCAGCTCGCGCAATTCGGGAAGCTCATCGATCGGTCTGCCTATGCCCGGTTCTGTTTCCAGCAAAGAAAATCGGCTGGCGATTACTTGTCCAGCCCTCATTGAGGCCTGAGGATTCTTTTCCGCCAGAAAACGCCGACAGCGCTCCAAGCCCTGGACCGCTCCTTCCGTGACGATCACTCGTGGCACGGCGGAATCTCGGCCTCTTTATCGGTTCCCCAGGTCTTCAACCAGTCACATACTTCCTGGCCAGTCAAGTGCTGTCCGGTTTCTTGATAAGCTGTCCAGGATGCCAAGGCCTCTTGTTTGAAAGATTCCCTCGCTTCCTCGCGTTCGACGTAGTCGCGGATCGCTTCACGCATGATCCAGTGCGCTGAACGGTGCCGTATCTCAGCCAGGTGCTGGATACGGTTTTTCAAATCGTCGTCTAGTTTGACCGATGTCGCCATGCTGAAACCCTCGTTATTACTAGGTATTACTTTTTGATACTATACCATTATTTTACCGGTCTACAAGACAAGCGGTTATTTAATGCGTTCCCGCCGCAGCCGCCTGCGTTATTTTCAGAATGACGACTGCTATTGCCACTTTTCAAAGTGGCTGTCAGTAGCGTTTAAACCAGTTGGCAACACGTTGCAAATCTTCGAGGTCGAAGTCAGCATGTCGCAAAACTCCTAAATTCTGCGACTGATATGGCTACATTAAACCGGACACACAATTTAAAAGAAAGTGAACAGAGAACGTGTGCCCAAAATGAATCAAGAAAAACAAAAAGTCTATAGTGCGGAATTCAGAGCGTCAGCCGTTAAACTGGCGAACGAGTCGGACTAGTCGATTGCTCAGACAGCCAAGGATCTCGGCATCAATGTCAATACGTTGCATACCTGGATCAGCAAATACAGCCGGCCCAAAACCAGCGACAAAGCGGTACGCACTGACGAGCATCTTTACGATGAATTAAAGCGGCTGAAGAAAGAGGTCGCTCGACTCACTGAGGAGCGTGATTTATTAAAAAAGGCGGCGGCGTACTTTGCCAGGGAAACCCGGCCGACTGCATGGATGCAGGAGGTAGAGCACTAACAGTAGGCGCTTTAGGCGCAGCTTCCGCTCCTGCTCACGCTAAGTACCTACATCCCTGTAGGCAACGCAGGAGCAGTTGCCGAGAAGTACGCCTGGATCAAGCAACATACGAATGGCTTTTCAGTGGATGCGATGTGCCGGTTCCTGAAGGTGTCCCGTAGCGCTTATTATGCCTGGTTACAGCGCGGGCAAACAGAGGCCGAGTAAGACGATGCCGCTTTGACGAGCCTCATCCGCACCGAGTTTGACAAAAGCCGGGCGACCTATGGCACTCGGCGCCTGAAGCATATATTGCTCGGCCATCAGCGGATGGTGAGCCGGCGGCGCATAGGCCGTTTGATGCGGGAAGCCAATTTGGCCTGTAAATCCAAACGCAAATTCAAGGCGACTACGGATTCCCAACATGATCTACCCATTGCACCGAACCATCTGGACCGTCAATTTACCGTGAATCAACCTAATCAGACTTATGTCGGCGACATCACCTACGTTCATACTCAGGAAGGCTGGCTGTATCTGGCGGTGGTGATTGATCTGTTTTCCGACTAGTGGCCGGTTGGTCGATTACCCATAGGGCACAAGGGCCGAGCATATGCGGGCCAAGCTGGTGAATGATGCGCTCTTGATGGCTATTTGGCAGCGCAAGCCCGACAAAGGCTTGTTATGGCATACGATCGCGGCAGTCAATATGCCTCGGAAAGCCACCGGGCACTATTAGCCCGGCATGGCGTAAGTCAAAGCATGAGCCGTAAGGGCAACTCTGCTGGGATAATGCGGTTTCGGAAAGCTTCTTCCATACCTTGAAAACCGAGTTGGTGCACCATCAGACCTATCAAACCCGGACTGAGGCTAGACAGGCGATATTTGAATATATTGAGATCTTTTACAACCGCGAGCGATTATATTCAGCCAATGGCTATAGGTCGCCCGTGAATTACGAATTGCGGCATAAAGCGGCTTAACCGTGTGTCCGGAAAAGTGTTGACACATCAATTTGAACGCCATCCCTAAGCTGGCCTTCCGATTGCCGCACTGCTTGGTTTTTGGTCGTTCTAAGGAACCGATGATCATCAGAGGAATCCCCTGTTGAGATGCCTCCGAGTAAAGCTAAGGCAGAAGCTCCAGTTTCAGCAGGTACCACAAATTCAGCAGAATGGCCGGAGCCGATAATCCACTGGCATTGCCGGCACTGGCATAAAAATAATCATTACAGTGTTAACCGCAATGATTGCGGTTTGTAAAAATATTTTTTAAATAAAAATACAGCTGATTTTTATAAAGTGCGGCATATGCCATAAAAAATTTTGGGAGTTGTGTCATATGACATAGTTCTTACTTTTTAAGATGCGACAATTTATCCTGCGACATTTTGTCGCATTTTGTTTCCTTTCTTCGCTGCCTAACATCCCTCCCGACTCTTTGAAGAGTTCATAGACCTTTTCCAAGCGGCGTTACCTCATGGCCGCTCTTTTTGGGAATTTTGTTCAACGAAGCCTGGCGCGGTCAATTCAGCGCCAGTCTAAGATGCTAATAAAAGTGGGTGGAGTATGGCTTGGGACGAAGACGAAGATACGACGACTTATCATGTGGTTGTTAATCACGAGGAGCAATACTCCATTTGGCCGGAGTACAAGACGGTGCCTAAAGGCTGGAAAACTGTCGGCAGAACCGGACAGAAACAGGAATGCCTGGATTACATCAAAGACGTTTGGACGGATATGCGTCCTTTGAGTTTGCGCAAAGCAATGGCGGAAAACGCAGAGCTTAGCGACATCGGTGCAACGAACTGTTAATGACAACGCTCATCCGGGCCGCCGGACGGTTAGAGGCCGGGCAAGCTGATCGCATCTTCTACGGTCCTTTGTCGCTTGAAGAGAAGACTCAAAAGCTCCCGAAGCTCGGTGAAGTTCATGTTTGGTCGGCCCGGCTGATTTCGACGCAAAATAAATTTGGGTTTTTTTTATGGATCGTTGTCGAGGGACGAACGCAAACGAGCGGAAGGTTTCGTTCAAGAACGCGACAGAAACCGATACCTTATCGAACGCGGAATCTTGCAAGACTTGTTGGGACATTATTTAGGTATGGCTCCTGAGCGTGTTTGTTTCTCTTACGGAACCAATGGAAAGCCTCATTTAGCCGATTCATTGGCTGGGAGCGGATTAGAATTTAATCTTTCCCACACAGCCAATTCAGAGGTCTATGCATTTGCCAACCGTATTCAAGCAGGCATGACACAGAGCCGCTTAACAAGGGCCTAGCTTAGTTGAAATTGTTGCGGATCGTGTTTTCTGTGAGGGATCAGGCGAAACTGGACTAAATCCTGAAAGATGAAAAAAGCGGAAACCTTCTTACATAGATGAACACGTAAGAAGCCCCTTATCAAAGGGTGCGGCGCATATTTTTAGTTAGACGCCTTTGATGTGCTTTTGGGATGGCTCGAAAATCCGACTCCCGTTCGGCTATCGAACAAACAGCCTGACAGCGGGTGCTGTGTCGGTCGATCGGATTTCGTGGCTATGCTAACCGTGAACGACGCGCCGCTGCTGTGCAGTATAGCCAATCGCTGGAGCGGTGCCTCCGGCGCGATTAGAGAGAACTCCGTTGGAGGTAAAATGGAAAATTTAATGGGACTAAATTCAACTGCCAAGGATGGAGAAAGTGTAGCAATCGGAACGACAGCATGGGTGCAGGAGGTAGAGCAACGCATGGAGCGGTTGCCGAGGGAAACGATAGGGTCGACCGCTGATTTACCGGTAGTACCGCCTTTGGAGTCGGCACTATTAAAAAAACGATATCCAGTGGTAGAAAGCAGGGAGAACCTATCTTCGACAAATTTCTTTTCCGATTTTGTGGTAAAGAATCGTCCTGTGGTGGTCCCCAAAGCGTTAAAACATTGTCGGGCGCTCTCCTGCTGGACGGACGATTATCTTCGAGAGGTTGTCGGCTCCCGCACCGTCATACTCAAGCAAGGCCTGAACGAGGAAGGAGTCACCGGGCTGAAGACCATCACATCACAATTGAGTGATTATCTGGATTGTATGGCGCTTTTCGAAACCCGGCTGCAACGGAATGAGGTATTGGCCAAGGATAGGCCCCCTTATTTGCACGATCTGCCGTTGTTGTCGGTATTGCCGGATGCGGCGGATGATCTTGACGGATTTCCTTCCGACTATTTTCCGGACTGGTATCGGGCCGATTGGCTTAAATTCGCCCAATTCTTTCTTGGGCCGAGCCAGAGTTTAACGCCCTTGCATTTCGATTGCCTGCTCACTCACAACCTGTTCTTTCAGGTCAGAGGGCGCAAACGCTTCATTTTATTGCATCACGATCAACTGCCGTTCTGTTATCGCTACAAATGGCGCTGGTGCGAGGTGGATGCCGAAACGCCCGATTTTATACGCCATCCTCTTTACCGGGACGCGCAGATTCAAGAATGTATTGTAGAGCCCGGAGACATGCTGTACATGCCGTCGGGAATGCTTCACCACGTCCGCAGTCTCGACTGCTCGATGTCCTTCAATGTGGACTGGCATACGCGCGGCAGCGCTATTCAGGGGATTTTGGCATTGAAACGGGGAATGCCCCTCAAGAACGTTTATTACAATGCGGTCATCGCCCTTGGGCAATGCACCGGACAACCGGCCAGACGCGTGCTTCCCTGGTACCGGTCATATCTGAACTACGTCTCATAAGGAGATCATTGTGCGCTTCATTGAAGAATCCGGATTGACGGGTAGTGTTCAAATAAGCTATTCCAACTTTGTTGAATTGACGTGTAGTAGGGCGGATGAAAAGCCCGACCGGACGGCCTACGTTTTTCTACAGGACGGTGAAAACGAAAGCGGCCGATTAACGTTTGCGCAACTGGATCGGCGCGCCCATGCTGTTGCCGCCAAGCTTCAAAGCATGGGCATGACCGGCGAACGGGCCTTGTTGCTGTATCCGCCCGGGCTTGATTATATCGTGGGTTTTTTCGGTTGTTTATATGCCGGCGTAGTCGCAGTTCCTGCCAGCCCGCCCGCGCGTCGGCAGAGATCCCGGCTTTTGGCCGTGTTTAACGACGCCGCACCGGCCGTTATCATGACCACAACGGATCTTGCAGTGAAATTCCGCAATGAATTCGCCTGTGGGAGCGACGCCTTCGTCGCGACTAAAGCCGCAAGTCGCGACGAAGGCGTCGCTCCCACGATACCGGAACCCGCATGGTTCGCCACGGATAACCTCGAAGCCGAATCTGCCGGAGATTGGGTCAAGCCTGCACTCAACGCCAACAGCCTGGCTTTCCTTCAATACACCTCCGGTTCTACCGGAGATCCTAAAGGGGTGATGGTCAGCCACGGCAACCTGATGGCCAACCAGAAGGCGATAAAACAAGGTTTCGAGCATACCGAACACACCACAGTCGTCGGCTGGCTGCCCTTGTATCATGATATGGGATTGATCGGAAATTTGCTGCAGCCGCTTTATCTGGGAACCACCGCCATCTTAATGCCGCCTATGGCGTTTCTGGAAAAACCCGTCCGCTGGCTCAAGGCCATTTCAAACTACCGGGCGAACACGTCGGGTGGCCCTAATTTCGCTTACGATCTTTGTCTTCGCAAGGTGACTGCGGAACAAATGCAAGAGTTGGACTTGAGTACCTGGACCTTGGCATTCAACGGTTCGGAACCGGTGCACGCCGCTACAATGGAGCGTTTTGCAGAAAAGTTTGCCGACCGGGGTTTTCGTAGGGAAAGCTTTTTCCCTTGCTATGGTTTAGCCGAAGCCACGCTGTTTGTGTCAGGCGCGCATCTGCCCTCCGAAGGAGACGCGCAGCACGCCGAAGACAAGCCGAGAAACCGCCCGGTTTCTTGTGGTGCAACGTCCCATCATCACGAAATCCGCATTGTCGACCCTGAAACGGGCAGTGTTTGCCGGGAAGGGCATATCGGTGAAATCCGGGTGGCCGGTCCCAGTATAGCCCAAGGCTATTGGAATCGGCCCGATGAATCGGAACACACGTTTCGAGCGCGAACGATCGATACGGAGGACGCAGATCATCAAAATATCGGCGCTCGATTCTCTACGGAAAAAAACACCGAGCAAGCTTTCCTCCGTACCGGCGACTTGGGTTTTCTCCACAACGGCCGACTTCATATAACCGGCCGTATCAAGGATTTGATCATCATTCGTGGCCGGAATGTCTACCCGCAAGACATCGAGCAAGCACTGGTCGAGGAAATCCAGGCGCTTATCCCCGACGGCTGCGTAGCTTTTTCGATAAACCATGAAGACGAAGAGCAACTGATCGTCGTCGCCGAGATAACGCGTGCGGCAATGCGCTCGGGCGACTACGAGGCGATTGCCGCTGCAATGCGAAAAGTTCTTGCCGAAGTCTGCGAATTGGCTGCTGCCGAATGTGTTCTGGTGCAACCCGGTACGGTCCTCAAAACATCCAGCGGTAAAATTCGTCGCCAACCCTGTAAACAAATGTATTTGGAAAATTCATTGCCTGTGTTGTTTCGTTCGGGTGAGGCCGGAGCTACTCATTCTAAAACCATGGTAGAAAGCGGCTCTTTGTCGTCACAGCTCCATTTCGCCGGGAGCGAAGTGGGGCGCGTAGAGGCCGTCCATAGAGGGATCCCTCAATTTCAAATTCTGCAACAGGCGCTATTAGCTGTTCCTCAGGCGCAACGTACGGTATTAATCACCCGTTTTCTTAGCCAGAAAATTGCTCTGTTGTTAAAAATTGAAGCATCGGCCCTGCCTGCCGATTCATCTTTACGCGCATTGGGACTCGACTCGCTCAAGGCGGTCGAGCTTAAGCACGAGGCAGATGAGTTGTTAGGCATCGATGCGCCTTTGTCGTTGTTTCTATCTGATGATTCGCTGGAAAAAATAGCCGAAATACTATCTGAAATCGCCGAATTTACAGCAAGGGATTCCACCGCGCAGGTTTCCATGGGACATACCGAGATCGGTGTACATTCCCGTTCAGGACTGTCCGCAACCCAATTTTCCATGTGGACGATGCAGCAATTGGAGCCGAACAGTATCGTCTACAATCTCCATCTGGCACTTCGCATCGCCGGGACTCTCGATCAGGAACGCTTAAAATATGCTTTTCGTTACCTGATGGATCGTCATCCCCTACTGCGCACGTTATACCATGCAGACACCAATAACGAAATCATTCAACAGGTGCTGCCGACGTCCGAGTCACCGGAATTTTTTACAGCCGTCGACGCATCCGCTTGGACGGAATCTCGACTTCAGGATGATATGGCCCGGCGGGCTAGAGAACCTTTTGATCTGGAAGCCGGGCCGCTGTTTCGTACCACATATTATCAACAGGGAAAGACAAGATCGGGTCGAGATACCGATGGTCAATCTTTACCCACTGAAACTGGTAACATTCTTTTAATCTGTGCCCACCATATCGCTGTCGATCTATGGTCCGTGCTCATTCTCGTCAGCGAACTGAAAACAATCTATGCCGATTTGTCCATTGGACAGGAGCCCAGATTAAACAACCTCAACTCAAGCTACACCGATTTTGCAGTCTGGCAACGGCAGTATCTGAAAAGTCCGTCCTGTGATAAAGCCTGGACTTACTGGCAACGGCAATTGACCGGAGAACTCCCGCTGCTTTCTCTGCCGACCGACCGCCCAAGACCGGTGGTTGCGGAGTCATGCCGGGCTGTCCTGCCCGACACCCTGCGGGTAAATACAAATTCGCTCCCGGCGGATTTGTATCGCGGTGCTTCGGTAGCGTTCCGGTTGGACCGTGACGAAACCGAACGACTCAAAAAGCTGGCGGGACAGCAAGGTGTGACACTATTTGCATTACTGCTCACCGCCTACAAAGTATTGTTGCATCGCTATACCCACCAACAGGATCTGATCGTCGGCGTTCCCGCCAGCGGACGCCCTCAAGCACGTTTCGCTTCGGTCGTTGGAAATTTCGTTAATCCGCTGCCATTACGCAGTCACCCTGCCGGTAACAAAGCCTTTTCGGCCTATTTGGCGGAAGTCAACGAGGCCTTGTTAAGTGCGCTGGAATACCAGGATTTTCCTTTTCCCCTGCTGGTGGAACGCCTGCAACCCGAGCGCGTCACCGATCATTGGCCGATTTACCAGACGTTGTTCGTGTTGCAGCAGGCTCAGGCCGGTTTCGATACGAACTTGGCGCAACTCGCTTTGGGGGAGGATGGCGAATTTTCGGATTGGGGAACGATGCGGGCCGGTCCGTTGGCGATACAGCAGCGGGTCGAGAATTTCGATGTCAAACTGATGGCAGCAGAATGCCAAGATGGCTTGCAGTTTTCCTTCCAGTATCGCTGCGATTTGTTTGAGAAAGAAACGATTACCGATTGGGCCGGGCATTTTCAACGATTGCTTGCCGGTATCGTAGCCGATTGCGGTATGAAATTGGACGATTTGCCGTTGCTGTCAGCGGACGAACGGACCCGGCAGATTGCGTGGAATGCCACGGAAACCGACTATTACGGCGCGTGTTGCATCCACCGCTTGTTCGAGGCGCAAGTGGAAAAAATCCCGGATCAGATAGCCTTGATCTATCAGGATCGGCAACTCACTTATCGGGAATTGAATGTCCGCAGCAACCGTTTGGCCAACGCATTGATTGCGGCAAAATTCGGGCCGGATACCCCGATCGGTATTTGCGCCGAGCGGTCATTGGAAATGGTGATCGGTTTGCTGGGCATACTGAAGGCGGGCTGCGCCTACCTGCCGCTCGATCCCGAGTATCCGCAAGAACGCCTTTCGGCTATGTTGAACGACGCCGATGCGCCGCTGATTTTGGCCCAGCCGGAATTCGCGCCTATCTTTTCGGGTTTTAACGGAGCGATTTATCGCCTTGATGCCGAGCTAACGGATTTTACCGGCTTTTCCGAGCGGAACCCGGATGTGCGAATCGGCGATGAGAGTTTGGCCTATGTGCTGTTCACGTCCGGCTCTACAGGACGGCCTAAAGGCGTCGGCGTGCCGCACAAAGGCGTTCGTAACCGTCTCCTGTGGATGCAGGACTACTTCGGCCTTGATTCGGTCGATGCCGTGCTGCAAAAAACGCCTTACACGTTCGATGTTTCGGTGTGGGAATTTTTCTGGCCGTTGATGTCCGGCGCGCGTCTGATCATGGCTGCACCCGGCGACCACAAAGAGCCTGAGCGACTGGTAGAACTGATCGAACGGCACGCTGTCACGACACTGCACTTTGTGCCTTCGATGCTGGGCGCCTTCCTTAACGCAGCCGATTTTGACCGATGCAACTCCTTGCGCCGGGTCATTTGTAGCGGCGAGGCATTGACGGCCGATTTGCAAAAACGCTTTTACCAACGCGCCGATGCCGGACTTTTCAATCTTTACGGGCCGACCGAAGCGTCCATTGACGTTACGGTGTGGGACTGCCGATGCGACCAACACGAAGCCCCGGTGCCGATCGGCCGACCCATTGCCAACACGCAGATTTATCTGCTGGATAGTCAATTGAATCCGGTACCGTCGGGTGTTGCCGGCGAGCTTTACATTGGCGGCGTTCAATTGGCGCGCGGCTATTTGAACCAACCCGGCTTAAGCGCCGAACGATTTGTGCCGAATCCATTCGCCGAAACGGGCGAGCGTTTGTATCGCACCGGCGATCTGGCTCGCTATCGTCGGGACGGCGTCATCGATTACTTGGGACGCATCGACCACCAGGTAAAGATACGCGGTTTCCGGATTGAATTAGGCGAAATCGAAGCCCTGCTGCTGCAACACCCTGCCGTTAGCGAAGCTGCCGTAATCGTCCGCGAAGACGGCCCCGGCGACAAGTATTTGGCGGCATATTGGGTGAGCAACCAGTCATCCGTGCCGGACATGGACGTATTGCAAGACTTTCTTAAGGCGCGTCTGCCCGATTACATGATTCCGACGGTATTGATGGAATTGGAGCGCCTGCCTCTGACAGGTAACGGCAAGCTGGATCGTAAAGCCTTGCCGGCACCGGATTTTGACCTGCAATTCGCCGATCAATATGAGGCTCCTCGGAATGAAGCGGAAAAAGTTTTGGCTCGGATTTGGTCGGATGTGTTGAGGATCGAACGGATCGGTATTCACGATAATTTTTTCGCCCTGGGCGGGGATTCCATTCTGGCGATCCAGGTCGCTGGACGGGCGCGGCAGGCGGGACTGGCATTCGTGCCGCGTCAACTGTTCGAGCTGCAAACGGTCGCTGAGCTGGCGGAAGCGATAGATCAAAGCAGGCCGATGAATTTTGAGCAAGACGATACCGACGATGCGCCATTGACGCCGATTCAGCGCTGGTTTTTCGAACAGAACTTTGCCAATCCCAACCATTGGAATCAATCGGTTCTGTTGGAAGTGAAAACGTCTTTGGATATGGCCTTATTGGAAAAGGCTTTTGATTGCCTGGTCTCTCATCACGATGCGTTAAGGCTTCGTTTCAACCGGAAAGACGGCGTCTGGCATCAGGCGAGCGGGCAGAATAAGGAACATTCGTTGTTACGGCGAGTGGATATGAGCGCGGTGCCCGAAGCGGATAAGGCCGGCTTGGACGCGGAGTGTAACCGCAGCCAAGCCGGCCTGGATGTGAGTCAAGGCCCCTTGTTGCAAGCGATTTGGTTCGACCGGGGAGAGTATCAAAGCGCCCGTCTGTTTATCGTTATCCATCATTTGGTAGTAGACGGGGTATCCTGGCGCATCCTGCTGGACGATCTGCAAAGCGTTTATTTTCAATTGTCGACGGCTAAAACAGTCGTACTGCCGGCCAAAACCACTTCCTTTAAACACTGGGCGGAGCAACTCAATGCGTTTGCCAAAAGCGGAGCTTTGCAAAGCGAGGTCGACTATTGGCTCGATAGCATTGCGGCGAATCCCGCCTCTTTACCTGTCGATCACCCCGAGGGAGCGCGCCTCGAAGGCGTTACCGCAAGCTGTAGCGATGAATTAAGCGAAGCCGGTACACAGGCTTTGCTGCGTGACGCCCTTATTACTTACCGCATCAGCGTTGACGATTTGCTGTTGGTCGCACTGGTGCAAACCCTATCTGAGTGGTGCGGTAGCGACAGCGTGTTTTTTGATCGTGAAGCCCATGGGCGGGAAGCCTTGTTTGACGATATCGACGTATCATCGACGGCGGGTTGGTTTACCAGTGTCTATCCGCTTTGCCTTCGCTTGCCCGAAGATGCGTCGATCGGCGATACGATAAAATCGATCAAGGCGCAGTTATCTCGTATTCCAGGCAAAGGAATCAGCTACGGCTTGCTGCGTTACGCGGGCTCGCCGGATATCTCGTCGAAACTGGCGGCAGCGCCCAAAGCGCAACTGCTATTCAATTATCTTGGCCGCCTCGACGAAGCATTCATCGATGCGTCCTGGCATCTTGCTTCAGAGGCACAAGGAGCATCCCGCGACGCCGATAATTCAAGGGCTTATGAACTGGAAATCAACGCCTATGTGAGCCGAGGGAAACTGCGGACCGAATGGCGGTACAGCGCAGAGCGTTATCAAAAGGAAACGGTTGCAGGGCTGGCCGGGCGATTTACCGAAATATTGCAAGGACTGGTCGATCATTGTCTTGCCGCTGAGCCGGCAGGCTTGATGCCGTCCGATTTCCCTTTGGCCGCTTTGGATCAGGAAACGCTTGACACTTTGCCGTACGCCGCCCGCGAAATCGAAGACATCTATCCGCTTTCGCCGATGCAGGAAGGCATGCTGTTCGATACCTTGATGGCTCCCCGGTCGGGAATTTATCTGATGCAGGATCGTTTTGACGTACACGGCGTAATAGATGAAACATGCTTTCAACGCGCCTGGCAGATGATAATTGACCGTCATACCGCCCTGCGCACCGGCTTTTTGTGGGAAACAAGCCCTCATCCGGTACAAATCGTGCATCGCCATGTCAATTTACCTTTCGAATATCACGATTGGCGATTGTTAAACTCCGCGGATAGGCAGGATCGGCTGGAAACTATGCTGGCTGAGGAACGCCAGCAAGGTTTCGATTTTCTCAAGCCGCCATTGATGACCGTTCGTTTGATACGCTTGGCGGAAGAGCGATACTGTTTTGTCAGAAGTTATCACCATATATTGATCGATGCCTGGTGCATGTCTTTGATGCTGGTCGAATTGATGGCTAACTATAAAGCCTTGTCCCTAGGGCAATTGCGACCTCAACTGCCGGCGCCTCGATTTCAGAGCTACATCGCCTGGCTGCAAAAACAAGATAAGGACGCTGCAAAGCAATTTTGGCAACGCTATTTGCATGGAATGACCGAATCGACGCCGTTTAACGTCGATAAATTGTTGCTTGACGCAGAGAAAGGCGAAGCGAGCGTCGACGATGCGATTGTTTTTCTGTCGGCGCAAAATACCAAGCAATTGAACGCAATGGCCCAACAATACCGGGTCACGCCGAACACCTTTGTGCAAGCGGCTTGGGCAGTGATGCTGAGCCGATACAGTGGACGCGGGGAAGTGGTCTTCGGCGTGACCGTATCGGGACGTCCTCCAGAATTGCCTGGCAGTGAAGACATGCTGGGTGTATTCATCAATACTCTGCCGTTACGGGTCGCCGTCAATGCAACGCTGCCGGTATCGGAATTTTTGAGCGGCTTATTACAGCAAAACATCGAATTACGGCAGTATGAATATTGCCAACTGGTGCAAATACAAAGCTGGAGTGAAGTGCCGCGCGAACAGCCTTTGTTCGAGAGCCTGCTGGTATTTGAAAATTACCCCGTCGATCCCAGCCTGCGATCAAACGAAAGCCCGTTAAACATTGTCAATGTGGCGACACGCACCCATACCAATTATCCGCTCAACGGCATGGTTATTCCGGGCGAGCAATTGCATTTGCAGATTACCTATCATAAAAACAGGTTCGAAACGGCAGTCGTGGATCGTATGCTCGGACACTTCAGGAATCTGCTGGAAGGAATGATCGCTAATCCCGAGCAGCGGATATGTGAAATTCCGCTGCTCGCGGAAGAGGAACGCCGGCTCATGTTGCAACAATGGAACCGAACGGTGCATGCCTATCCGGAACCCTGCGATACGATCACCCAGTTCGAGTCGGTAGCGGCGCGCAAGCCCGATGCCGTTGCGGTGGCTTGTTTAGGGAAACAATTGACTTACGGAGAACTCAACAAGCGCGTCAACCGGGTCGCCCACGCACTTATGTCCGAAGGAGCGGATCCCGAGATGCTGATCGCTCTGTTTAGCGAGCGCGGCATCGATTATCTGGTCATGATGCTGGGCGCCTTTAAAGCGGGCATGGCTTATCTGCCGCTCGACCCGAGCCACCCCGACGGTAGGATCGCCCAAGTGCTGAAAGAAAGCGGAGCCGCCTGGGTATTGACCTGTGAATCGAATTTTGACCGCGCGTCGGATTTGGCGGACAGGGCGGGAGAGACGGCGGGTGCGGTTCAGCAGGCACCCAGATCATTGGGCCTTCAACTGCTGTCTCGGCCGGATGTCCTCGTTCTGGAGGAATTGGAATCGGGCGAAAACGGCACGGAAAATCCACCGAAACGTCATGGCCCCGACAATCTGGCCTTCGTCATTTTCACCTCCGGTTCAACGGGCAAGCCGAAAGGTGCGATGGTTGAATATAAGGGCATGTTCAACAACCTGATCACCAAAGTACCGGCCCTGGACTTGACCGAACAGGATGTCATCGCGCAAACGGCCGGGCAATGTTTCGACATTTCCGTTTGGCAGCACCTGACCGCATTGGTATGCGGGGCGCGGGTCGAAATCCTTCCGGACGAAATTGTCAAGGAGCCTTACCGGCTGCTGGCGCAATTGGGCGAAAGCGGCGTGACTGTTTTGGAAGCCGTGCCGTCGATGATCCAGGCCTTGCTGGATAGCGTGGATATTCTCGGGCTTCCCGAGTTGCGATGGCTGATCGCCTGCGGCGAGGCATTTTCGCCGGAATTATGCCGCCGCTGGATGGAGCGAATGCCCCATGTCAAGGTGCTCAACGCCTACGGTCCCGCCGAATGTTCGGACGATGTGTCTTACTACGAAGTTCCGGCGATACCAAGCGACGCCGAAACCATCGTTCCGATCGGCCGACCGGTGCACAACACAAGACTGTATCTTTTGAATCGATGGCTGGAGCCTGTGCCTGTCGGCGTACCCGGAGAAATCTGCGTGACCGGTATTCAGGTTGGGCGCGGCTATCTGGATCGCCCGGATTTGACCGCCGAAAAATTTATTCCGGATCCTTTCGATGAAACCGGCTGCCGCATGTATCGCACCGGCGACCTCGGCCGTTATCGCGAGGACGGCGCCATCGAATTTCTGGGGCGAATCGATCATCAGGTCAAAATTCGCGGTGTTCGCATCGAGCCGGGTGAAATCGAAGCGCAACTGCTGACTTTTCCTAACATTGAACGAGCCCTAGTCACGGTCCGGGAAGGCGGCGCCTCCGGTAAGATGTTAGTGTCTTATGTCGTATGCAGCAAACGATTCGTCAACAACGATGCCGAGCTATTCGCAAAATTACGAGAACACTTAGCTACCCGGTTAACCGATGCGATGATGCCGCAGGCTTTCGTTCGGCTGGATGTCATGCCGCTCGGTGCCAACGGCAAGATCGACCGCAAGGCATTGCCCGCGCCCGATATGTTGGGGCAAAGCGACCGTGCCTATATTGCGCCGCGCAATCCCGCGGAGGAGGCATTAGTCGATATATGGAAAGAAGTGCTGGGCATTGAACGAGTTGGGGTGGCGGATAACTTTTTCGATCTGGGCGGCCATTCGCTGTTGGCCGTGCAGGTATTGTCGCGGCTGCGCAGAACATTCGGTATCGAAGTGCCGCTGCGTCGGCTATTCGAAGCGTCCACTATCGAAGCCTTGGCGTTACTGGTCGAAGAATTGCTGATCGCGCATTTGGATAATCTCTCGGACGAAGAAGCTGAGGCCTTATTGCTTGATGATGAAACGTTTTGATGAATTTCAAATGGCTAAAGGACAAGAAAAAATAATAACCGTTGGAGCTTCTCAATGCTTTTGAAGCCGGGCCACTTGGTCAGCAAAGCCAGGTTCAGAAAACATTGCTGATAAATAATTATAAAAACCTTAAAAACAATCTTAAAAAATGACAAGAAAAAAAAACATATACAACCTTTTACATCCAACCTCATTGGCGCTAGCCTTACTTATATCAGACTCCTGCATGGCGGCCGAGGAGTTAAATGATAAAAAAACGACTGCCAGGAATACCGGTGGGAGGGTATCGGCTTCCGAAACATCCGATATCATAGAATTGCAAGCGTTAACGGTGGTGGGGGAAGATTCAGGTGACCCGTCTTTGACAACGCCCTCCATAGCTGACTCTAAACGTGAATTAAGCCAAGTTCCCGGAGCTACGACGGTCATTGACGCCGAACGTATTAAAGAAGGCGCGCCGCTGACTGTCAGCGATGCTCTCGCCAATACCGCAGGCGTTTATGTAGGAGACCTTGGCAGTGGCATTGCTGGAGGATCACGCATTTCCATCCGGGGTTCTGACGTCAATTCGATCATTTCTCCAATTCGGGGACTGAAATTTCTTCGAGACGGACTGCCTTATACTAACGCTAGTGGTGCAACTGATACCGAATCGCTCAATTTTTATGCAATTGACCATATCAATGTTTACCGGGGCGCTAGCGCCCTTGAATATGGCTCTAGCAATTTGGGCGGGGCTATCAATTTCATCACGCCCACCGGTTATACGGCTGACCGGCTTAGGCTGGGCATGACCTATGGAACTAACGGTTATGTGATGCCCAGCATCAGCGCAGGCGGAATATTGGGAAAAGGCTTTGATGCTTATGGGTCGTTCTCCTATATTGACACCAATACCACCCGTAATCTCAACGACCAAGAACATTTTTTTGGCTATGGCAATATTGGCTATCGCTGGAACGAGAACCATGAAACCAGACTTTCCGTTGATATTCAAAATCATAATTACCTGTATCCCGATCCGATAACCAAGCAACAAATCAGCGAAAACCCCAACCAAAATACTACGACATCCGTACCACCGACCGGTTTTCCTGTTTATCGTGTCGATTTACGCCATTCGATAAGGCTGGCCGATGGCGATCGCTTTGATATGGGGGCTTATTACTTCAACAAAAACTTTTCCTTCTCCTTTCCTTTCGGTTTTTTCCGGGATAACTGGCAAGATGCCGGTTTTTCATGGCGGCATGAGATCAACGGCGGGTTGCTTGGCTTGAAGAATAAAGTGGTGTGGGGAGGGTTAAATCAATGGATGTGGATTAAGGACCGCAATTTTGATGGCACCACAAATCCAGATGGAAGCGTCCGGAGAGGGGCCTTGCTTAACCAGGAGCGGGATCACTGGATTAATACAGAAGTCTATCTGGAAGATCAATTAAGCCTCACTGACGCCTTTAACTTGGTTGTTGGCGCGCAAATCAACTATCGCAAGGTCGACTATGAAAGGACGGTAGGCTATGAGCCTAGCCCGGATAGGCCGAGTAATCAGGCTGACCAGGACTTTTTTAACTTCAATCCCAAGCTGGGCTTTACTTGGCAAGCCACCAAGGAAGCGCAGATTTATGGCAACTTGAGTCGCAGTTCGGAGCCGCCCCCTTTAATTGATTTAATTAGTGTATTTCAAAAACCAACCCTGACCAGCCAGACAGCTAGCACCGTGGAAATCGGTACCCGTGGTCAAGCGGATTGGCTGAAATGGGATTTGGCTTTTTACCATGCGTGGTTGAATGATGAACTCCTTGTCATCCCCACACCACCTTTTGGTAGCGGAGATTTCACGACTGCCAACGCCGGGAATACCCAGCATACCGGCATTGAATTGGCTCTTGAAAGTACAGTGCCGCTAGATGTCATTGCATCGGGCGACCAAATCAGGCTGAGTGGAAATTACACCTGGAATAACTTCCATTTCGATAGTGATGAGCGGTTAGGCGATAATCGTTTGCCCGCTATTCCTGAACATGTTGCGCGTGTTGAAGCGCTCTATCAACATCCCAGTGGTTTTTACATAGGACCGAATGCACAAATTGTTAGCTCCAATTGGGTGGATTTCACTAATACCTTAGCCGCCAAGCCTTACGCTTTATTGAATGCCAGAATGGGTTGGGACGACGGCGAGCATTGGAAAGTATTCGTAGACGGACGTAATCTTACCAACGAGTATTACACGGCTTCAGTTTCTGTTACTGGCAACGCCGGAGGCGCAGATACCGCACTGTTCAATCCAGGCTCTACGCGTACAGTGTTTGGTGGCTTCGAGTATCGATACTGAGGTGTTAGTCGAATCGCTTGCGGTTTGGCGCACCCATTTTTCGGTAATGGATTGGTTTAACGATTAAATGCTTGGTCAGGCCAAGCTGCCACTTTTCCCAATACCTTGAGACGAGATTCTATCAGAAAAAGCCATGAAAAAATTTGATCAACATTTAACGGTGATTAAGGCAATGAAAGCATCTGATGCCGACTTCAGACTTATAAACCTAAAAGCTCGCCGGAAAAGATGGTTGTCCATACATTTGTGGCTGGGACTCACCCTCGGCTTCTTGCTCGCCATTTACGGACTGACGGGTAGCATCCTGGTGTTCCATGATGAAATCGACGAATGGCTAAACCCTGAATTATTAACGGTTGTGCCACCGAATGGTAATCAGCCCTACAAACCACTGACGGAAATCATTGAGGCGGGCCAACAAGCCATACCCAAGCAAGCCGTGCATGTTTACAGCGATTATCCCCGCAATGACAGCTCCGTTTTTAAGCTGTCCTACCCGATGCCGTTAGCGGGGGTGACTGAAAACTGGGAGATATATGTGAATCCTTATACCGCTAAAGTATTGGGTAAGCGATTGATGAGTTCTTCCGATAGCGCCATTCCCAAAACCTTTATAGGCTTTATTTTTGAATTACATTATGACTTGCTGTTAGCCCCCGAAATAAGCCCCGCCATTGTGGGATTTTCCGGCGCGCTGCTGATTATTTCGGCACTGACCGGCTTGATTGTCTGGTGGCCGTTGACCGGGCGTTGGCGACAGGCTTTAACGATTAAACGTAAAGCAGGAACTGAACGCTTAAACTTCGATGTGCATAAAACATCCGGGGTTTATAGTTCGTTGATCATGATCCCAGTGCTGTTTTCCGGGGTTTATATGGTGTTGCCTGAACGCATCGTACCTGTGGTCGAACTGTTCTCGCCGGTCACTTACCGCTACTGGTTCAGTTCCACACCGGAACCTAGCCTGGAACCCATCAGTATGGCTGATGCGGTGACTATTGCCAGACAACGTTATCCAAAAGGACGCCCGCACTGGATCTATGGCGCGCCTGGCAGCACCGACACCTATACGGTGTGCCTGAACAGTGTCGACCGGCCCGGCAGTTGGCTGCAACGGGTGTGCGTGGTGATGGACCGCTATACCGGTAAAGTGCTCGATATAGACGATCCAGCTGAAGTCACAGCTACTGCGGGTGAAGTGCTTACGCAATGGCAATGGCCGTTACACTCTGGACAGGCCTTTGGCATGATCGGAAGACTGTCGGTGTGCGCAATGGGTTTGGCTTGTCCGGTGCTGTTCGTCACAGGCGTTATCCGCTGGCGGCAAAAGCGTCGGGCTATCCGAAAAAAACGGTATAAGATCGAAATCGGCATTAAAGCTCGCAAAGCTTCAGGCATAAGAATTGAAGATCTTGATCCTAAACATGCCAGTCCCTTTGAGCAACACCGATAAACATGGATCAACAGATGTTATTAATCCTTCAACAACAGAGGACTGCCACATCATGAGCATTATCAAAAAAATTTCCGAACTTCCCAGCCATCCTGACCCGGTGATAATGGAACCCGACTTAACTCGGGTTCATGAGATTTTTGAGAAATTGGCGGACCGCCATGGAAAAATGTTTACGGTTCAGTTTGCTGACCAACTTATGATGGTGGTGGCGGACGCTAAAATACTCAATTTTATTGTTTGCAAAAGGCCGGAATTGTTCGGCCCTTATCGCAGAAACAGCAGAATTCTCGAAGCCATAAAGACAGACGGCATCGAAACCGCAGACGGCCATGACTGGAAGCGGCAACGGGAGATTATCGCCGCATCAATGGAGTCCATTTACTTGGCGCAATACTTCGAGACCATCAAGGCGGCTGTTGAAGCGTTAAGAAATCGCTGGATCACTTATGGTGAAAATCTTGCCGAAATCAATTTGGAAGCCGAGATTTTTGGTTTTTCCATTTCGGTGTTTACATCCATCATGTTCGGTGATATGGCCGATATGCCAGCCGACGAACGGGAGGCTGCCGAAAGCCTCATGTTTAATCTGGTTTCCGTCTTAGGCAAGCGCATTGATGCTCTGCTGCCGCAGATGCACTTGGAAAACATCTCTGAAGATAAAGATTTCGAAGAGGCAATAAAGAAACTGTTGACTGTTATTGAAAACCGAATTGCGCATAGCAGAAATATTTTGGCCGGGAACAATAAAACCGGCAAAATCCGGAGCCAGCTTCAGGTTCTCATGGAAACCATCGAAAAAGAGGGCTTGGCTAACCACGATGTAAAACTGACCGAAAATATCTTGCAGCTACTGCTCGCTGCCGAACCTACCACGGCAGACACCCTGCTTCGGGTGCTGCATTGCATAGCCGAAAATCCCCAAGCGCAAAAGGACATTCAGGATGAAGTCTATGCCCTGTTGGGCGATTGCAGCCATATCGAGGACTTTAAAGATATTAAAAAGCTTAAGTGCATTGACGCCGTTATTTTAGAAACGATGAGGATAGCGTCGAGCTCCCGCCTGGTTCTCGTAGAGGCGAAAACGGATTTATTACTGGAAGACATTGAGGTGCCAAGCGGAACGCCATTGGTATTGCTTATTGCATATTGCGGCCTAGATGCAGAAAATTTTCATCAAGCTGCCGTCTTTGATCACCGGCGGTGGCAACGCGAAAGCAAAGCGGAATCCGAGCCACATAACAGCAAAGCGGCTTTAGGTTTCGGCGCCGGACCACGGTCCTGTCCAGGACGAGGTTTGGCGATGCTGGTTATGAAAACAGTCTTAGCGATGATTTGCGCAAATTTTCAAATCCGGCGCGTACCCGAAACACCGCTATCTAATGAAACAATGTCTAAGCACCAGCCATTTTCCTTAGGTTTTACCCTCAAATTTCGCGATAGACACCACGACTTCATAGCGATTGAAAGCAGAGAGATTGATAATGTTTATTGACTTACAGCATTCAGGACAAAAGCCAAACCTTTCGCCAGCCAAAAAAGCACTGCTTGAAAAGCGTTTACAAGGGAGAAATTCGGAGAACTTGGATTTAACCATTCAGAAACGGACAAGCGATTTCTCACCTTTATCTCCGCCACAATTGCGTTTGTGGTATCTATACCAAATGGACCCGGAAGACCCCGGTTACAACTATTCGACCGCGATTCGCTTGATCGGCAATCTGGACATTCCGGTATTACAAAAATGTATTAACGAAATTGTTCGCCGCCATGAAAGCCTTCGCACTACCTTTCTGGAAAGAAACGGCCAACCTGCGCAAATTATCACCGCTGTGCTGAATGTTTCGCTGGAAACGCATGATTTGAGCTATTTGACGAAACCGCTGCGCGAAGCTGAGTGTATCCGTTTAGCTAAAATGGATGGAAAAAAGCCGTTTGATCTATCGAACGGGCCATTGCTCAGGGTGACTCTAATCCACGCTGGTGACAATGAGTTTGTCTTGCTGTTTACTGTCCACCACATCGCTTTCGACGGCTGGTCGGCAGGCGTCTTGCTCAAAGAGTTTGCCACTCTCTATCGGGCTTTTGCCAAAGGCGACAGGTCTCCTTTACCGGAACTGCCTATCCAGTATGCCGATTTCGCTTGCTGGCAATATAACAAGGGCTTGCAATGCCAGCAATTCGAACGGCAATTAGCCTATTGGAAGCAGCAGCTTAAAGGCATCCCGGAACTGCTGAGTTTGCCTTCTGACCGGCCCCGTCCCCCGGTAATGAGTTATAAAGGCGCCATTTATTCTTTCTCCCTGTCATCTGCGTTGACTGAGCAACTGCATAAAATTGGCCGCTCATTGGACTGCACGCTTTTTACTCTATTGCTCAGCGCATTTACTATGCTGTTGCATCGTTATAGCGGCGCAAATGACATCTGCATCGGCATACCTGTTGCCGGCAGAACCAAGGTGGAACTGGAGAGTTTGATCGGCTTTTTTGTTAATACGCTGGTGATACGGACACAAATTGACAGTAACGCTACTTGCGCCGGGATCATTAAAAAAACCCAAGAACGGGTGCTGGATGCCCAATCGAATCAGGATGTGCCTTTCGATAAGCTTGTCGAAGAGCTAAGGCCACAGCGTCATGCGGGCTATAACCCGATTTTTCAGGTTATGTTCGTCTTGCATGATGTGCCATCGCAGGCGCTGGATCTTCCCGAACTTAGTCTGGAAAAACTAGAGCTGGATTATGAAATTTCTAAGTTTGATTTGATTCTTCACGCCACCGAAACGAACGGCCTCGAACTGGCATTTGAATATAGCACGGAACTTTTTGATCCTGAGCGTATTGAACGCTTAGCAAATTATCTGAAATTAATTGTACAGCTGTTCGTTAATAATCTAAACGCTCATATCGGCAATTTTGCCTTGCTATCCGAACAGGAACGCAACGAAATTGCAACATGGAATGCAACGCAGCGCCTGTTTCCGCGCCGACAATTTTTGCATACCGGTTTTGAAAATCAGGCACAAGCCCGGCCTCAATCGGTGGCTGTCAGTTGTGGCCAGCAAATGCTTAGTTATTACCAGCTGGATCGCCGCGCTAATCAACTGGCCCATTGGTTGCGTTTGAAGAACGTAGGTGTAGATGTGCGGGTCGGCATTTGCCTGGAACGCTCAGTGGAAATGATTGTTGGGGTTTTAGCTATCCTGAAAGCGGGCGGCGTTTATGTACCGATTAATCCAGCTTATCCCAAGGAGCGGATTGCCGATATTTTGCAATCCTGCGGCGCGTCAATTCTCTTAACTCAAGATCGGCTATCTTCAGACTTGCCATGCACCGGCCTGAGCGTTTTTTGCATGGATAGCGCTTGGCAGACAATTTCAAGCTTGCCTGATGATCATCTTGCCCTTGCGTATCAGAATTCCGCCGCCTATGTCATCTATACGTCAGGCTCTACAGGAAAACCCAAAGGAGTCATCGTTACTCATGAAAATGCTGTTGCTTCGACATTGGCTCGCTTTGATTATTACTCGGAACCTTTAGAGGGCTTTCTGCTGATGTCGCCGCTGGCGTTTGATAGTTCAGTCGCTGGTATATTTTGGACCTTAAGCCAAGGTGGACGGCTCTGCATTCCAACAGAAGCGGAAACACATGATATAGAAGCCCTGATAGACAAAATAGAACAACACCAGCTAAGCCATCTGCTTTGCCTGCCTTCGCTATACAGCATTATCGTAGAGAATATTAGCCCACAACGGGCGGAGGCTTTACGCACAGTCATTGTCGCGGGTGAAGCGTGTCCGCCCGACTTGGTTGCCAAGCACTACGCACGCTTGCCCACTGTGCAACTTTACAATGAATACGGTCCCACCGAAGGCACGGTATGGAGTAGCGTTTATGCAGCGCACAACGCCGATTCAGTGTCCGGTACATCGCTTTCTATAGGCAAACCTATCGCCAACAGCCAACTCTATTTGCTCGACCGCTATTTGAATCCCGTTTCTGTGGGTGTTCCGGGCGAACTTTATGTTGGCGGGCTTGGAGTGACCCGAGGCTATCTTGGCATCGCCGATTTGACCGCCGAACGTTATCTGCCCGACCCGTTTGGGCCAGCATCCGGAGGCCGATTGTATAAAACCGGCGACTTAGCCTGTTATCGGCCGGACGGTAAAATCGATTTTCTTGGCCGCATCGACCATCAGGTCAAGATTCGCGGCTTCCGAATAGAACTCGGGGAAATTGAGACTAAGCTTCGTCAATATCCGGAGATTCAGGATGCCGTGGTTACTGCGCATGAAGATGCCACTGGCAACAAACGGCTGGTGGCTTACTGGGTCAATGACCCGAATTGTTTTTCCGAAACAGAAGAGCTACGAGCATTTCTTAAGGCGGCCTTGCCCGATTACATGATTCCTGTGGCTTTTGTCCGTCTGGATAAGCTGCCGCTGACGCCCAACGGCAAGCTCGATCGTAAAGCGCTGCCCGACCCTGATTTCAATGGGCAATCCGGGCAACCGTATGCAGCGTCGCGTAATATGGTCGAACAACAGCTGACCACTATTTGGCGCCAGGCTTTAGGTCTTGAGCGGATTGGCGTCCATGACAATTTTTTCGCTTTGGGCGGCGATTCCATAATAGCCATTCAGATGGCTGGCAAGGCGCGTCAGTTTGGTTTAGTCGTAGCGCCCCAGCAACTCTTTCAGCATCAGACCATCGCTGAGTTGGCGCTGGTTGTAGGTGGCCTTGCCAATAGCCAAAACGCCGAACAAGGGCTGGTAAGCGGCTCAGTCCCGCTCACCCCTATTCAATGCTGGTTTTTCGAACAAAACCTGCCAGACCCAGGGCATTGGAACCAGGCTGTTTTATTAGAGATAACCGGCGCTGTCGACGCATGGGTTTTTGAACAGGCGCTAGCGCATCTGCTTGCTCACCATGATGCTCTGCGTTCGCGTTTCAGCTTGGACAATGGGCGTTGGTCGCAGACGATTCTGGAGCAGGAGTTTAATGTACTCTTTCACCGGATCGACCTTAGCGAACTTCGGCAAATAGATCACGCCGACCTCATAGAGGCCGAATGCAGTCGCTGGCAAGCCCGTCTGAATCTGGCTGAAGGCCCTTTATTGAGGATGGTCTGGTTCGATCTGGGCATAACAGGTAAGCCGCGTCTTTTAATAGTCATTCACCATTTGGTTGTGGATGGCGTGTCCTGGCGTATTTTGCTGGAAGACTTGCAGACCATCTGCCTGCAATTGATGCAAAGCGAAACCGTTATGCTACCCGTCAAAACGACCGCTTTTAAGCATTGGTCGGAACGCTTGCAGCAATGGGCGCAACGTGAAGACTTGCAAAAACAGATGGCTTATTGGCAGAGCGTCAGCGAGGCCGGCATGGCGCCTTTACCCGTAGATTGGCCTGACGGCTCCGCTAAAAACGGCCATGCTGCAACGGTTATGACAGCTCTAAGCAAAACTGAAACGCAGGCATTAGTGCATGAAGTCGGCGCCGCTTATCGGACTGAAATTAACGACTTGTTGTTATCGGCGCTGGCCCAGACTGTGGCGGCTTGGGCTCATGGTGCTGATATTTTGATCGATATGGAAGGTCATGGCAGAGAAGGGCTATTCGATGAGGTTGACTTATCGCGTACGCTAGGATGGTTTACCAGCCTATATCCGCTACGCCTCACTTTACCTGGCGATAATAACCCCGGCGCCGTCATTAAAACTATTAAGGAAACTATCCGCCGGATTCCCGATAAAGGCATTGGCTATCAGGTACTGCGTTATTTGCAGGCCGATGGCAGCGCCGGTTCTTTGCGTGCCCATTCCGGCGCGCCAATCTTATTCAATTATCTCGGCCGGTTCGATAGAGTGCTGGCTGAAGACGCATTGTTTATCCTGGCACAAGAGTCGGCGGGGCAAGCGCTAGATGCTGAAGGTTTGCGCTGCTATGAGTTGGAAGTTAATGCCCATATCGCCAATGAGCAGCTGCATGTGCTATGGACTTACAGTAGCGAACGCTACCGGCGGGATACCATTGAAGGCCTGGCGGCGTCGTACATGCAAGCGTTAACGCGGCTGATAGAGCATTGTTTGCAGCCCAAAGCCGGCGGTTTTACACCGTCTGATTTTCCCTTGGCAAACATTGGGCAAGCCAAGTTGGATTCTCTACTATCAAGATTGGCAAAAAAATAAATGCTGTCAACAGCAAGATCCCAATCAACAAGCGATGCGAGAAATTATGAATAAAAACGAAACGGCACCTATCTGCAAGCCGGACACGATTGCGTCTATTGAAGACATGTACCCACTCACCCCATTGCAACAAGGATTGCTATACCACAGTTTGGCCGCCCCTGATTCCGGTGTTTACACCGAGCAATTGACTTGCATTTTTGAAGGCGATCTTGATGTGGCCGTTTTTTTTGAGGCATGGCGACAGGTAGTGGATGCCAACGCCATTCTGCGTACTGCTTTTGTCTGGGCGGATCTGGATCAACCCTTGCAGGTGGTGTTGAAAAGCGTGCAGCTGCCGTTTGCTCAGCAGGATTGGCGTGAGCTTGCCATTGAAACCCAGGCGACGCGTTGGTCTGAGTTTCTGGAGGCGGATCGCAAGCGGGGCTTCGATGTCGATCATGCGCCGCTGATGCGGATGACCTTAATCAGGCGCTTAAAAACCAGCTATTATTTTGTTTGGACGCATCACCATGCCTTACTTGATGGCTGGTGCCTATCGCTGATCATCAAAGACCTGTTTGCATTTTATGAATCCTTACGTCGCGGACAGGCTGTGCATGCGATGTTCCGGCGACCCTATCGGGATTATATCGCCTGGCTTAGCAAACAAGACAGGCCTGCAGCGGAACACTATTGGCGTAACCGACTGAGCGGCTTTGCCAACCCGACTACACTGACATTAGGCGCTTCGGGGTCGAACCGGACTGAAGGGGCAAAGCCTGAAGAAAAGCGACTGTGTCTTGCCCAAGCGGATAGCTTGTTGCTAAACGCCATGATCAAGCAGCACCATCTGACCTTGAACACATTGGTGCAAGGCGCATGGGCCTTGCTTCTCGGCCGTTACAGCGGAGACCACGACATCCTGTTTGGCGTGACCGTAGCGGGACGCCCGGCCGAATTGACGGGCGTCGAAGAAATGTTAGGACTCTTTATTAATGCTCTGCCATTGCGGCTACAGATCAGACCGGATGCTTTAGTTAAGGACTGGCTACAAGCATTGCAAAACCAGAACCTGGAAATGCGCCGGTTTGAATACGCGTCATTAGTTGATATTCAGGGATGGAGCGAAATAGCGCGAGGGCAACTGATGTTTCAGAGCCTGCTGGTCTTTGAAAATTACCCGCTGGACAAAATGGTCAACGACGCGGTCAGTAGTCTGGCGGTAACAGAGATTTGTTTTATTGAACAAACGAATTACCCGTTGACTCTTGTCGTGCACCCCGGTGAACAATTGGAAGTTCGTATCATCTATGATTCGGTGATGTTCGAAGATACGTCAATTGACGGACTATTGAATCATTTGGAAATTCTGTTGAAAGGAATGATAGCCAGTCCTGACTCCCCGCTTTCAGAGTTGCCGCTAATGGCATCATCTGAGTATCATCAGATTGTCCATGACTGGAATGACACACTGGCGCATTATCCTCAAGGCCAGTGTATTCATAAGCTTTTTGAGGCGTACGCTGAACATAGCCCCGAATCTGTAGCGTTGGTTTTTGACGAGAAGCAATTAAGCTATGGTGAATTGAATGCGCAAGCCAACCAGCTGGCGCATTACCTGCTTGGACAAGGCGTGAGTCCTGATAAGCTGGTGGGAATTTGCGCGCGTCGCTCCATCGAACTGATCGTAGGCCTGCTCGGTATCATGAAGGCGGGCACGGCTTATCTGCCGCTTGATCCGGATTATCCGCAAGAGCGCTTATCTGTTCTGGTCAAGGATGCCGGGTTGCAGTGGATTTTATTGCAAACTGAATGCGCAAATGCATTGCCGCCATCGGATGCGCGGCTGATTCATCTGGATCAGGAGTTGACAGAATTTGTGTTATCGTCGAAAGCCAACCCTATCATCAATATTGCCCCCGACCAGCTGGCTTATGTGCTTTATACCTCGGGTTCTACCGGGCGGCCCAAGGCGGTAGGCGTACCCCACAAGGGCTTGTGGAACCGCCTGCTTTGGATGCAGGAGCGTTTCAACTTAAGCGCTGCGGATGCCGTCTTGCAAAAGACGCCATATAGCTTCGACGTATCGGTATGGGAATTTTTCTGGCCGTTGCTGGTTGGCGCACGGTTAGTCATTACGGCGCCGAATGATCATAAAAACCCTGATAGACTGATTGCTCTCATCAACATGCACTCAGTCACTACCATTCATTTTGTGCCTTCGATGCTGCGCGTTTTTCTGGAAGCAAGCGCCGTCAATTGCTGCCCTACGCTCAAGCAGGTTATTTGCAGCGGCGAGGCACTGACAGCGGAGCTTCGCCAATTATTTTTTGCGCGCCATAACGCCGAACTGCACAATCTTTACGGCCCGACCGAAGCCTCCATCGACGTCACCGCGTGGCAATGCCAAAAAGCCGATACTGACCCTTGTGTGCCTATCGGACGCCCGATTGCCAATACCCGTACCTATATCCTTGATCGCCATTTCAATCCTGTGCCGGTAGGCGTCCCCGGCGAACTCTGCTTGGGCGGGGTGCAATTGGCGCGAGCTTATCTAAACCGCCCCGACCTTACAGCGGAACGTTTTATCCCTGACTCCTACAGCGGGCTTGAAGGTGAACGGCTGTACCGGACCGGCGATCTGGCCTATTACCGCGCCGATGGCAATATCGATTATCTGGGCCGCATTGACCGCCAGGTTAAAATCAGAGGCTTTCGAATCGAGCTTGGCGAAATCGAAGCCTGCTTGCTGCAACACCCCCTCGTCAAAGAAACCGTTGTGATCGTTCAAGAGCAACCGTCGATCGGCAAACGTCTGATTGCTTATGTTGTAAAAAGAGCGTCATCTGTTGATAGTGATGCGCTTCGAGCACATTTAAAAGCCATGCTTCCCGAATATATGCAGCCCGCCCTGTTTATATTCCTGGAAACCCTGCCCTTGACGGTCAGCGGCAAGCTGGACAGAAAAGCCCTACCTGTTGCTGATGGCAATCAGTTAGCAAGCGCCGGTTATATTGCTCCAAGCAATCCAACAGAACAAACACTGGAAGGACATTGGCGCGATGTCTTGGGCATAGAAAGGATCGGCATAAACGACGATTTTTTTGCCTTGGGTGGACACTCCATTTTGGCGACGCAGTTATTATTCAGAGTCAGGGAGGAGTTTAGCTGTGCAATACCTTTGCTGGATTTGTTTCAGACACCGACCATAGCCGCTCAAGCCCGCTTATTGGCTATGGATGAGGCTAATGAACACGCGAATGCGGGTTCTATCGATTGGCAAGCTGAGAGTGTGCTTGATGAATCTATTCGTCCGCTTGCTGCGTATTGTCCGGAAGTTGCATTAAAGTCGGTTTTTTTAACGGGCGCCACCGGATTTCTTGGCGCTTTTTTGTTGCAAGAATTGTTACAACAAACCCCGATGGTCATTTATTGTCTGGTGCGCGCGACCAGCACCGCCCAGGGTTTTGAAAAAGTCAGACATAATCTGGATAGTTATGGCTTATGGCGTAACGATTTCAGCTCCAGAATTTATCCCGTATGCGGCGATTTAACCAAGCCGCTTCTTGGCATTCAAGCCAGCCAATGGCAACAACTGGCCCAAGACATTGATGTCATTTACCACAACGGCGCATTAGTTAATTTTACTTATCCTTATTCAACCTTAAAACCCGCCAATGTGTTAGGGACTCAAGAAGTATTGCGGCTTGCCTGTACAACCAAAAACAAGCCCGTGCATTATATTTCCACCGTGTCCGTGTTCGAAGATAATTTGGATCTCAGTTTAAATACCGTGATGGAAGAAGACTTCCCTGAAGACGGCGCTACCTTAGTAGGCGGTTATGCGCAGTCGAAGTGGGTGGCGGAAAAATTGGTTAGAGAGGCGTCTTGCCGAGGCTTGCCGGCATCCATCTATCGTCCGTCCATTATTACCGGTGATAGCCGCTCAGGGGTTTGGAATACCGGCGATTATTTGAGTAAGGTGATCGGCAGCTGTTTGTTATTAGGCAAAGTGCCGATGCAGGAAGCATTGTTTAATGCCGTTCCTGTCGATTACGCTAGCCGGGCGCTGATCTTTTTGTCGGGGCAATCTCAAGGCATAGGTAAAACCTATCATTTAACGAATCCTAGTCCGCTTTCCAGTAACCAACTGTTTGCTTGGGCGTGTGCTGCCGACTTAGCGCTGGAAAGGGTCGACTTTAATGATTGGCTGAAAGAGTTACGTAATCTTGTCGGCAATTCATCTGACCATCCGTTTTTCTCCTTAGTGCCCATGCTCGATCAAGAACGGGCTAATTTAACAAACAATAACGAATCACCTGAGCGTGTGCTTATCTTTGACCATCGTCATGTCAGTGCTGGATTAAGCGGAACAGGGATTAGTTGTCCAATACCTGACCAGCATTTATGGCAGTTGTATTTTCATTATCTTCAAAAGGCTTATGCCGGATATTCCTCTGTGGCGGTTTTGAAATAGGGGGGAATGGATGAAGCAAAAAAAGTTCTGGCGGATATTTTTTATCATGCTTGTAATGCTAATTGGTAGTGGGTGCATTGGCGTCTATTGGTTCCTACAATCCACATTGTCCACTATGGGGGGGCAACATTATTTGTCGGGTCTTTCTTCCAAAACTACCGTGGCCTTTGATGAAAAAGGAATCCCGGTCATTTCGGCAAAGTCGCGTGAGGACGCATTTCATGCGTTAGGCTTCTTAACCGCCCGCGACCGCTTGTTTCAGATGGATTTAATGCGCCGACATATAGCGGGGAACTTGGCCGAAGTGATGGGGCCTGAATTAAAAGAGACCGACCACTGGCATCGGGTGATGGGTTTTGAGCAAGTGGCGCAGGCCATTGTTCAGCGTCTTCCGTCCGATCAACGCCGAGTCTTGAAAGCCTATGCTCAAGGCGTCAACCAAGCGATGGCCACATTAGCAGTATTGCCGCCCGAGTTTTTGCTATTGGCTTATCGTCCTGCCGCTTGGCGGCCTGAAGACAGTGTGCTGGTAGTGCTGGGTATGGAAGAAGATTTGGGTTGGACAGGCGACGCCGAGCGCCGGGCCAGCGTCATGGAGGCGGCATTGCCGGGAGCGGTCAGAAAATTTTTCATGCAGCCCGTTGACCGCTATACCGCGCAACTGCTGAACACCAACACTACGGAAACACCTGGGTATTCTATTCCGAAGGCAGAGCTATCCGCGTTACTGAATGATCCCGGCAATCATCAGCTGCACACCGCTCTGGTAGCCGACGCTGCGCCGCCTAAAGGCTCGAACGGCTGGGTGGTCGGGCCGTCAAAAACCTGGGATGGTAGGGCTATTCTGGCTAATGATATGCACTTGTCGCTACGCGTGCCGAACATTTGGTATCGGGCTGAAATCCGTTACCGCAATGTGCGCCTTACCGGCTTCACCCTGCCCGGCGTGCCTCTGATGGTAGTCGGCTCTAATGGCAAAATGGCTTGGGGATTTACCAATATTGAAGGCGATTTCGTGGATTTGGTGGCGTTGGAGCTTGATCCTAAAAAGCCCGACAGTTACCGCACGGCCAAAGGCTTTGTCCGCTTCGGCGAGCGCCAAGAAACGGTGCATGTGAAAGGCGAGCCGGATTTAACCTTCAAGGTGCAAACGACTGAATGGGGACCGGTACTGCCCGAACCCTTACTCTCCAAACAGGTCGCTGTACATTGGACGGCGCTGGACCCCGCCGCTACTGATTTAAACCTGCTGAATTTGGACGCCGCCGACACGGTGATGGCGGCGCAAGCGGTGTTTAACAAGGCGGGCGGGCCGCCTTTGAATGCACTGGCGGCTGATGATCAAGGCAATATCGGCTGGACTTACTCCGGTAAAATCCCTAAACGCTTCGGATTGGACGGTTCGGTGAGCCGTTCCTGGGCCGATGGTGCAAAAGGTTGGGCCGGTTATATTTTGCCTGAAGAGTTGCCGCGCTTGCTCAATCCCAAGGTAGGTTTCATCGTCAACGCCAATCAGCGTATGCTCGGCGACGATTATTCTTATGTGATCGGTCATGATTTCGACCAAGGCCATCGCGCTTACCGGATCGCCGAACGTCTGAGCGAGGCAAATAACCTCAGCGAGCGCGATATGCTGGCTTTGCAATTGGATACCCGAGTCGAGTTTTACCGTTTTTACCAACGGCTGGCGTTGTCTCTGCTACACAATAGTAATGATAAAACCCAAATGCGGCTTAAACAGGATTTAACCGACTGGGACGGTTTTGCCGAACGGGAGTCGGTGGGATTCGCCGTTCTGGTCGAGTTCCGCAAACGGTTACTGGAAGCCGTGATGGCGCCTTTCATGGCGAAATGCCGGAACTACGATGCAGCGTTCCGTTTCATCTCGCCGATGATAGACACACCTTTACAGCAACTGTTGGCGACCAGACTGCCGGAGCTATTGCCCGATAAGCGCCATTACCGGGACTGGGATGAGTTTTTGCTTAATCTGCTGATGCAGGCATCTCACAAGCTATCTGCAAACGATAGCGCCGGTTTTTCGGAAAGCTTGGCTTGGGGTGCGGCCAATCAAGTAATTATTTCGCATCCTTTTTCAGAGGACTTACCGGTGTTGAAGCGCTGGCTGGATATGCCGCCAGTGGAGCTACCCGGCTGTGCGCAATGCGTACGCGTAGCAACGCCCGGTTATGGCGCCAGCGAACGGCTGGTGGTCGCGCCGGGCCATGAAGGTAATGGCATTTTGCAGATGCCCGGCGGTCAATCCGGCCATCCGTTGTCGCCGCATTATCGTGATCAACAGCAGGCTTGGGTGGAAGGCATTGCCGTGCCGCTGGAAACCGGAACTGGCGTGTACCGGCTGGAGCTGGTACCGGCGCCAATAAATCGGGACTAGAGAGCTGATGCCGATGATTTTACTGGTCATTTTTTGCACCTGCAAAAATGCGGACCTAACCCATGGTTTACTAAAAATATGATGCTTTTTTTATTGCGTCACTCCAGTTGGCTGCTGGTCTTGTCGATAATCGCCGGTGTGTTCAGCGGCATAGTCGGCGCCGGTCTGATTGCCGTGATCAACATGGCTTTGAATAACGGGCAGGAGGCTTTAACCCAACTGGGTTGGCTGTTTGCCGGTTTGTGCATGCTGCTGGTGCTGGCCCGAATGATTTCGGCTTTTTTATTGATGCGCCTTGGTCAAAAGGTGATTTTCGATTTGCGGATGAAACTGAGTAAGCAGATTTTACGCGCCTCGTTTAAGCGTTTGCAGGCCATTGGACCGGCGCGAATATTGGCCTGTCTGACACAGGATGTCGCCACGTTGGCGGAAGCATTTCGATGGTTGCCAATACTCTGCGTGAATGCAGCTATTGTGGCCGGCTGTCTGCTGTATTTGGGGTGGTTGTCCGGCGTATTGTTGGTTCTTGTGCTATTGGCGATAGTGATGGGAGTGTGTGGTTTTCGGCTAATAGAAAACCGGGCGCTGCATGGGTTGAAAATGGCGAGGGAGTCTGACGATAGGTTGTACACGCATTTTCGCAGTCTGACGCAAGGGATGAAAGAACTGAAATTACATGAACTACGACGCAACGCCTTTATTTCCGAATATCTGGAAGTTGCCGCCTTAGACTATCGGCTGCATTATTTAAAAGGTAGCGGTTTCTATATTCTGGCCGGAAATTGGGGCAACTGTTTGTTTTACCTAATCATCGGCGCAGTGCTTTTTTTACTGCCCAATGCTCAGGAAGCGACTGCCCGATTAGCGGCAATTGCCGGGTTGAACCTGGCAGGACGGGCAATTTGGTTTGAAATGACGCCTGAGATTATACGCGGTTATTGTTTGACCATCCTGTACATGATGACTCCATTAACGGCATTAATGGACGGCTTGCCCGTTTTTGCCAATGGAGCTATCGCATTAAAAAAAATCGAAGCACTAGGCTGTGATGCCAGCGAACCTGAATCGGCAAAGTCAAATGACGCCCTGCCGTTTGCGCATCCGGCGGTTTTGCAGCTCAGCTCTGTAACGCATCGTTACCACCGTGAAGATGAGGACCGTGCTTTTACCTTAGGCCCGCTCGATCTGACCTTGCAACCCGGTGAGCTGGTTTTTCTTACCGGCGGCAACGGCAGCGGCAAAACCACATTGGCGCTATTATTGGTCGGTCTTTATGCGCCGGAGCAAGGCGACATCCGATTGGGCGGACAGCGCATCACCGACGCCAATCGGGAAACTTACCGACAGCAATTTTCAGCGGTTTTTTCTGATTTCTATTTGTTCGATAGCCTGCTCGGCTTTGCCGGCAAAGAGTTGGACGCCGAAGCGCGCATTTATCTGGCGCGTTTGCAATTGGATCATAAAGTCCGGATCGAAAACGGCGAGTTTTCGACATTGGATTTGTCGCAAGGCCAGCGCAAGCGGCTGGCGCTATTGGTTGCCTATCTGGAGGATCGGCCTTTTTATCTGTTCGATGAATGGGCGGCTGATCAGGATCCGGTATTCAAGAAAATTTTCTATACAGAAATATTGCCCGCGCTGAAAGCCAAGGGCAAGACTGTGGCGGTGATTTTACATGATGACAATTATTTTCATGTGGCCGATCGATGTTTGAAAATCGAGGACGGGATGCTCTGTGAAATTGCAAATAGTGCAAATAGTGCAAATGGTTCCCACGCTTTGCGTGGGAACCCAGCCAAGGATGCTCTGCGTCCCGAACCGCTGGAGCGGTTCAGGATGCATTCCCACGCAGAGCGTGGGAACGATAAGAAGTAGCAAAGAAGACACGCACTCAGTTGAATTTGTCGATGGCATGATTACGGGACCCGGAAGTTCATGAGAGTGATAATTGAAAAATAATGTGGAGATGTCGCTATGGTGCAAGAAGTTATTCAACCTGAAATGAGTTACGCTTTCGATGGAGAGCCCTTATTACAGCCGTTTATCGATGAAGAAACGGTTGTTATTGAAGCTCAGGGCAACGACTATTACCTGGATCGGCAGTCGGGGTTCGAGTCTAGCGCTCGAAGTTATCCTCGCCGTCTTCCTATCGCTATTCGCCGGGCGGAGGGTGTGTTTGTTGACGATATGGATGGCCGTCGTTATATCGACTGCCTGGCGGGAGCGGGGGCGTTGGCGTTAGGTCATCATCACCCAGTAGTCGTGGAGGCGATTAGGCGGACCTTGGCGGATGGCGTGCCTTTCCAAACGTTGGATCTGACGACGCCGGTTAAAGACCGGTTTGTCGAGGCGTTATTTTCCAGTTTGCCTAAGGCGTTCGCCGATCAGGCCCGCATTCAGTTTTGCGGCCCGTCCGGTGCCGATGCGATTGAAGCCGCCGTTAAACTGGTGAAGACGGCTACCGGGCGGCGATCGATCCTGGCTTTTCACGGCGCCTACCACGGCATGACGCACGGTGCATTAGGGTTGACCGGCGAAATCGGTCCTAAACTGCACGTATCCGGGTTGATGCCGGATGTGCATTTTCTGCCTTTTCCGTATCTTTACCGATGCCCTTTCAGCTTGGGCGGCGAAGTCGGCTGGCGCTCATCGCTAGCCTATATCGAACGGCTCCTGGATGACAGCAACAGCGGTATTACGCCGCCGGCCGCAATGATTTTGGAAGCGGTGCAGGGGGAGGGCGGCGTTATTCCCGCGCCGGATGAATGGCTGCGGGAAATCCGCCGAATGACCCGGAAGCGGGGCATTCCGTTGATTATCGATGAAGTACAGACCGGTATCGGGCGGACCGGACGCATGTATGCTTTCGAGCATTCCGGTATTCAGCCGGACGTTCTGGTGCTCTCGAAAGCCATAGGCGGCGGATTGCCGTTGAGCGCCGTGGTATACCATAAGGAATTGGATCGCTGGCAACCCGGCGCTCATGCAGGTACCTTTCGCGGCAATCAGCTTGCGATGGCCGCAGGGACCGCGACACTTCAGTACGTAAAAGAGCATAGGTTGGATCTCCATGCCCATGAAATGGGCGAACGGTTGATGGCTATTCTTCGAAATATTCAAAAAGATAAACCGCAAATCGGCGATGTGAGAGGGCGCGGGCTGATGATTGGCATCGAGATAGTCAATCCGGTTGACTCGCCGGATGCGCTAGGCGTCTATCCGCCCAATCGGAAATTGGCTTGCCGCATTCAGACCGAATGTTTGAAGCGGGGGGTAATTGTGGAGTTGGGAGGACGCCAAGGCAGCGTGGTCCGAGTTTTACCGCCCTTGATTGTGACGACCGATGAAATCGATCAAATCGGTACTATTTTTGCCGAAGCTGTTCGGGTATCGATTGTTACATAACCGAGAATACTTTTGGGGGGGGCTGACCTTACATCCGCCAAAACCTTGCCGATAAGCGTAACCCGAGGCCCGCAAGCACGTACTGCACGGCAAGGTTTTACCTGGCTGGACGGCCATCGGCAAGCATCTGGCCAGCGCCTTAAATATCGCGGCAATCCTGCGGAAGTACTCGAACAATCCTTACTGGCGCATAGAATAATCATGGCCTTTAAACCGCAATCAGATAACGAAGACGCTATGAGTGAAATCAACGTCACGCCGCTGGTCGATGTGATGTTGGTATTGCTGATTATCCTGTTGGTGACCGCTCCGCTATTGACGCAATCCGTGCATGTGACCCTGCCCAAAACCGCCGAGACTACAGCTGATGTGGAAAAGCAGCCGTTGCAACTGGGTATCGACGAGCAAGGGATGATTATCCTGAATAAATTTCCGATGGCCGATCTCACTGCATTAGAAACAGCTTTGAAGGATGAACTTGCGAAAAATCCGGAAGCCGCTTTGCATTTATACGCCGATCAAGCCGTGGTTTATGCCAAGGTGGCTGAAGTCATGGCGACTGTTCAGCATGCGGGACTCACAAAAATAGCTTTCGTGACGGTGGAACAGTAGTCTGCATGTTTTACGGAAAGCCTATACGCCTGCCAAAGCAAATGCTGGATATGCGTTATGCCTGCACCCCAGTATGGAGCTATGTTCGCGTGGACTGTGAGAATGATAAAAATATAAAGATGAGTTCATTTGTCCAATGGGCGATTAAGATCACCTCCACAACTGTTATAGGATACGAACTGCGTACCTTTGTTAGGCTTGGGATAGAAAAACGGTACGCGATGCGTACCAGACTGTGAAAGTATTCAGAATTTCTCTCTTCAATGTCTATATGTTGTTATATGCAAATATCAAATACACAATATATTGTGATAAAAATTTCAAAAAACGAATACTTTCACAGTCTCGTACCTTACATGATTTATTCGGCATCTGTCCTCATTCATAGGTCGACGGGCAAGCATGAGTAAAAAGACAAGCATCTCAGCCTTGTTGACGGCATTGCTTCTGAACGCATGCAGCGGCACACCGGAGCGCCATTCCACCGATGTGGGGGTTTCGGTGCCATCCCATTGGAGCACGGCCGGTGGCCCCAAGGGTCCGGTAGCCGAACAATGGCTGAGGGATTTCAATGATCCGGCGCTGTCCGGCCTGGTCAGGGAAGCCTTGTCCGGCAATTACGATCTGAAGGCGGCGGCGGCGCGCGTGAAGGCCGCGCGCGAGCAGTCGCTGATCGAAGGGGCCGCACGCTGGCCGCAGCTGTTCTTCATAACGGGCATCAACCGCGAGAAGGATTTCGAGACCCCTGAATCCGGTTCGTTCGACGCCCTGTTCAACCTGAGCTGGGAAATCGATGTCTGGGGCCGCATCCGCGCGGCGCAGCGGGCGGCCGAGCAGGAAGCCGATGCTACGCAGGCCGACTTTGACGGCGCCCGCCTGTCGCTGGCCGCGCGCACGGCCCAGACTTATTTCGAACTGGCCGAGGCGCGCCAGCAGGCCGACGTGGCGGCGCAGTCGATCCGCGACCGCCAGACCATCGTCGAACTGGTGCGCGGGCGGTTCGCGCGGGGCCTGACGCGCGGCCTGGATTTGCGTCTGGCGCTGACCGATCTGGCGAATGCCGAAGCGCAGCTGGCGCAGGCGCGCAATCAGGTGCAAAACAGCGCGAAGCAGTTGGAATTGCTGCTGGGGCGCTATCCGGGCGGCTTATTGAAGGAAAATTCAAATCTGCCGGCGCCGCCGGCCGCAATACCGGCAGGACTGCCATCCGAGTTGCTGGAGCGGCGGCCCGACATCATCGCCGCTTTCGCGCGGCTGCGGGCGATGGATTATCGCGTGGAAAGCGCGAAAAAAGCGCTGTTGCCGCGAATCACGCTGTCCGCGAACGGCGGCGCCAGCAGTCCGGCCCTGACTGAGCTGATCGACCCGCGCGCTGCGGCCTGGAACTTTGCCCTGGGACTGGCGCAGCCCTTGTTTACCGGCGGCCGCCTGAAAGGCGATATCCGGCTGAACGAGGCGCTCACGGACGAGGCGCTGAATCGGTACTGCGGCACGGCGCTGAACGCGTTCCGCGAAGTGGAGCAGGCGCTGGCGGCCGAGCGCTGGCTGCGGGAACAGGAGCAGGCGCTCAAGGAAGCCGTCGAACAGACGGAGGCCAGCCGCAAGCTCGCCGTGTATTCGTATCGCCAGGGGCTGATCGAGATTCTGACCCTGCTCGACAGCTATCGCAGCACCCTGAATGCGCAGAGCGCCTATCTGGCAGTCAGGCGGCAACTGCTCAGCAACCGCATTAACCTGTATCTGGCGTTGGGGGGCGGCATTTGATGAGGTCGACAAAATTTCTGAAAATCCTGCTGCCCGTCGTGGTGCTGGCCATAGGCATCGCATCGGCCTGGGGCATCGTCGCTTACAAGCCATCCCTGGAACAGCAGCCAGCCAAGATTGAACCGCCGCGGGTCACTGTCATCCGGGCCGAGCCGCAGACAGTACGGCTGAATATTGACTCCCAAGGCGTCGTCAGGCCCCGAATGGAGATCGATCTGGTGCCGGAAGTGGCCGGCAAGATCGATCAGCTGAATCCGGTTTTTTTCACCGGCGGCGCCTTCGCCAAGGATGAGCTGTTGGCCGCCATCGATCCGCGCGATTACGATCTTGCGATCGCGGAAGCCGAGGCGCGGATCGCCGAAGCCCGGCGACAACTGGCGATGGAAGAGGCCCAGGCCGAGCAGGCGCATGACGAATGGCGCGCCTTGGGCGACGGGCAGCCCACGCCGCTGGCCATGCGCGAACCGCAGCTGGCGGAAGCGCGCGCCAAGCTCAAGGCGGCCGAGGCCGACCGGGCCAAGGCGCGCCTCAGACGCAGCCGATGCGAATTGCGCGCGCCGTTCGCCGGCATCGTGCATGCCCGGCATATGGGCGTAGGCCAGTATGTCCAGCCCGGCGAAAAGCTCGCGCACCTGTATTCCACCGAGGCGGCCGAAGTCCGCCTGCCGCTGTCCACCGATCAGCTCGCCTTTCTGGACTTGCCGCTGGGCGCGGGCCGCAGCGCGCCCGCGCAACATGTCAAAGTCACCTTGACGGCCGATTTCGCCGGCGTGGCCCGAACCTGGGAAGGCCGTATTGTGCGCACGGAGGGGATGCTGGACGGGACCAACGGGCAGTTCTATGCGGTCGCGGAAGTGCCGGCCCCGTATGCGCAAAAAGACAGCCAGCCGCCGCTGCTGGCCGGCCTGTTCGTCAAGGCGGTCCTGCAGGGCAGGGAAATGCGCAACCTGTTCGTCCTACCGCCGACGGCGCTCAATGCCGCCCAAGAGGCGCTGCTGGTCGACAGCGAACAGCGCCTGCGCATTCGCCGGTTGAGTGTGATCCGCACTGAGTCGGACCGCATTCTCGTGGCTGGCGGGCTCAATGCCGGCGACCGCATCATCGTTTCGGGCGTTCAGGTGCCCGTTGAGGGCATGTTGGTCAATGTGGATCCGAATCCGCCGGCCGAACCGTCCAGGACGGCCGCCCGGTGACGGCGAACCGACCGTCTTCCGGGCTGATCGCTTGGTTCGCATCCAATCCCGTAGCGGCCAATCTGCTGATGCTGCTGATCGTCATCGGCGGCCTGTACGGCCTCAGGACCACAGACACCGAAGTGTTCCCGCACTTCAAGCCGCACCAGATCGAGGTCATGGCGCATTACCCGGGCGCCGGGCCGCTGGAAATCGAGGAGTCGGTGTGCGTGCGCATCGAAGAGGCGATTTACGATGTGCCGGGCGTCAAGCGCCTGAATACCGAAATCTGGGAAGGCCGATGCCGGGTCATGGTCTCGATACTGCCCGACCATGACAAGGAAATCATGATGAGCACGCTGCGCGGGCGCATCCAGGCGATACAGCGCTTGCCGAAGGGCATGGAGAAGATCGAGGTGCAGGAGGCTTCCCGCGCCAATGACGACGGCGTCATCTGGGTGGCGCTGCACGGGCCGACCGATCCGCTGACCTTGAAGCATGTCGGCGACCGCATACAGGAAGAGCTGGCGGCCATTCCCGGCGTCACCCGCGCGCTCAACTACAATGACATTCCCTATGAGATCGCCATCGAAGTGCCGGCCGAAAAACTGCGCCAGTATCGTTTGTCCCTGCACGATATTGCCGAGGCCGTGCGCCGGACTTCGCTGGATCTGCCGGGCGGGCTGGTCAAGACGCCGAACGGCGAGTTGTTGCTGCGGGTCAAGGGCAAGGCGTCGGATGCTGCCGCCATCGGCGCGCTGGTGCTCAGAACCGAGCCTGACGGCACGCGGCTTCGGCTCGATGCGGTTGCCCAAATCAAGGACGGCCTGGAAGAACGCCTGTCGGAATGGCATCACAACGGCGAGACCGCGCAGGGCTGGGAAATTCACGCCGAGCACGATACCGTGGCCGTCGCCAGGCGCGTCAAGGACTATATCGCCGAGATGCGGCCGAAACTGCCGGAAGGGCTGGTGCTCATCACTTGGTGGGACGATTCCCAGGCCTATGACGAGCGGGTCAGGACATTGGTCGAGGACGGCCTGAGCGGATTCGCGCTGGTCTGCATCGTGCTGACCCTGTTTCTGCGCCTGCGCGTGGCGCTGTGGGCCGGCGCCGGCATCCTGACCTCGATTTTCGGCGCGCTCTGGCTGATGCCGGCATTCGATGTCTCGCTGAACATGCTGTCGCTGTTCGGCTTTCTGCTGGCCATGGGCATACTGGTGGATGATGCCATTATCATCGGCGAGAACGTGCACGCGCATCAGATCAGCGGCGCCCATGCTTCAAGCCTGGCCGCGACGATTTTCGGCGTACGCGAGGTGGCGCTGCCGGTGGTGCTGGCGGTCATGGTGGCGCTGACGGCTTTCCTGCCGGGGCTGTTTCTGCCGGGCTGGGCCGGCCAGATGATGCGGCCGATTTGTCTGGTGATGATGCTGACGCTGATTTTTTCGCTGGTCGAAGCCATGCTGATCTTGCCCGCGCATCTGGCTCATGCATCTGTCCGCCGAGGCGCGCCTTCCCGGCTGGAGCGGCTGCGGGACTGGCTGAACGCAGGGCTGGAGCGGTTCGTAGACCGGTTCTACCGGCCGCTGCTGAACCAGGCGCTGGAATGGCGCTATCTGACCATCGCCTGCTTCATGGTGCTGCTCATGATCAGTCTGGCGCTGGTCATGAGCGACCGCGTCCGCCAGTCGCTTAATCCCGATGTCACCAAGGACAGTTTCTGGGTCAACCTGACCGTACCCCAGAGCGCGCCCTACAATGAAGTCCGCAGGCTGTCCGCGCAGGTCGAGCGGGCGCTGTTCGATCTGCGCCGGGAGCTGGACGCGCGGCAGCCCGACAAGCCCGGCGTGGTCGTCGGCCTGGAAACGCTGATCTGGGAGCATGACGCCGGATTCTGGATCGAATTTTCGGAAGAAGGCCGCAAGCGCATCGTCGTGGACGAGTTCGTGCGCCAGTGGCGCAGGCGCATCGGCGACATAGGGCGCGCCAAGATCGATTTTCTGTACAAGGAAGGCGATGTGCCTTACGACATCGAGCTGGATCTGGGGGCCGCCGATCCCGATAGGCTGGCGCCTGCCGCCGAGCAGCTCAAGAGCCGGCTTGCCGCTTATCCGGGCGTTTACGACGTCGTCGACTCAAACGAGCCGGGCAAGCCCGAAATCCGCCTGAGCCTGAAGCCGGAGGCCGAGCGCTTGGGCTTGCGCCTTGAAGATCTGGCCGAGCAGGTCCGTTACGGCTATTACGGCGAGGAAGTCCACCGCTTGCAGCGCGGCCGCAGCGAAGTCAAGGTCATGGTGCGCTATCCGCGCGAGGAGCGGCAGTCGCTGGAGAATCTGCGCGCCCTGCCGGTCAGCCTCGCCGACGGCGATTCGGCGCCGCTGGGTTCCCTGGCGACGGTGGCGCCGACGCCAGGCTACGCCAAGCTGATCCGGCAGAACCGCCACCGCGTGCTCAAAGTGCAGGCGCGGGTCGATCCCAGGCAGGCCGACGTCAACGCGATTTATGCGGCCTTGGAAGAAAGGGATCTCAAGGCGCTGAAGCAGCGTTTCCCGAGCTTGAATGTCAGCATCGGACAGGACCGCCTGGAGCAGGAAGCCATGGCCGAAACGCTGGGCCTCAACACCCTTATCGCGCTGGTCGTGATTTACGCCCTGATCGCCGTGCCGTTCCGGTCTTACCTGAAGCCGCTGATATTTTTGCTGGCCGCGCCCGTGGCCTGGTGCGGCGCGGTGCTGGCGCACTGGCTGGCCGGTTTGCCGCTGTCCATGGAATCCTTGGTCGGCATGATCGCGGCCAGCGGCGTGGTCGTGAACGACAGCCTGGTGTTGCTCGATTACATCCGGGAACGCGGCGATTCCGGACTGCCGGTAGCCGACCTGATCAGCGAGGCCTGCACGGCACGTTTTCGGCCGATTCTGCTGGCGTTCCTGACCAACTTTGCGGGCTTTCTGCCCACGCTGCTGGAAACCAGTCCCCAGGCCCAGTTCCTGATTCCGATGACATTGTCCCTGTCGGCCGGCCTGCTGCTAGGCATGGCGGCCAGCCTGATCTTGACGCCGGTCTGTTATGCCGTGCTGGGGCGAAAATGAGGCTTAGGAACGCGCATAAAATAACTTCCTCAAGTGTGCGGATGAATTTCCGGTGTAGGTGCGAATTCATTCGCACTGTGCGAATAAATTCGCACCTACAATTCCCTGATTTATTCCATGCCCATTACTTAGTTAGTAGTGATCGTTTCTGGTAAGTTATACGCTCAATCAACATCGCTTAAACCACCTGCATGATCGTGCGCCCCTGGTTTCCGCGCCCCCCGAGTTATGTGGCTTATGTTCAACGTTTGAATCGGGTGACCGAGGTGTTTGCGCCTTTGCTGGAAACCATACAACAAGAGCAGGCGCCTGCAAGCCATCATCAAGCCTGGCTGATCGATTCCTTTCCCGTGGCCTTGGTCAAACAGGGGCATCGTTTTAAAGCTCGTGTTGCGAAAGAGCTGGCGGACTCAAGCTATCGTGCCACCAAGAAGCTGTACTATTATGGCGTGCGTGTGCATGTGATCGGCAGCCGTCAACCGGGCAGCTTGCCGGCACCTGAATATATTGGGATGAGGGGCGCCAGCATTCATGATGGCAAGGTGCTGGATCAGATTCGTCCGTACGTGCATGACCAGGATCTGTACGGCGATAAAGCTTATCAGCGGCCCGATGCCGATGCCGTCAGGCAGACCCAGAATCTGACTATCCTGACACCGGTTAAAAAACAAAAAGGGCAACACTATCTGGAGCCGCAGGATCAATGGCTGTCCACCGCGGTTTCTCGCGTTCGCCAGCCGATTGAAGCTTTATTTGCCTGGATTGAAGAAAAAACAGGTATCGAATGTGTCAGTAAAGTACGCTCTTACAATGGACTGATGGTGCACGTCTTCGGCAAGCTCGCGGCGGCTCTGTTTTTCTGGAATTTTTTACGAACCAGCTCTTAATTCACATTTAACATTAGATCAATGAAGGAACAATTCTCTTATGCGCCACTCAGTAGTTATTGCCGCCGCTTGGATGGCTGGTGCGTTGATCTCGTTTTCCGCAATGGCCGTGGCGGTACGCGAGCTCTCAGCTGATTTTGGCACGTTCCAGCTTCTAGCCATCCGCAGCTTTATCGGTTTGCTAGTTATCTCGGCCATACTCACAAGAGTGGGCTGGACGCAGGTCTCAGTGCGGAATATAAAAACGCATTTTGCTCGTAACCTTGTTCACTTCGGTGGGCAGTTCGGTTGGTTCTATGCTATTGCCCTTATTCCACTGGCCGCGGTGTTTGCCATTGAGTTCACCGTGCCGCTTTGGACAATGATATTTGCGGCGCTTCTTCTGAATGAGCGCATCAGCGCGACTCGGCTGCTAGCCATTGCCCTTGGCATAACCGGCGTCGTCGTTATCCTCCGCCCCGGTTGGTCTGTGGTGCATCCAGCCGCCTTTGTCATGCTGTCCGGCGCCTTTGCGTATGGTCTTTCTCATACGCTGACTAAGAAACTGGCAGAGCAGGACACGCCGCTATGCATCCTCTTTTACATGATGATGATTCAACTTCCTCTGGGTTTAGTCCCTGCAGTCTTTAATTGGGTCACTCCCGCAGCAGCGCAGTGGCCCTGGTTGATTGTGGTCGGCATTACGGGCTCAGCGCGCACTACTGTATGGTGCGAGCTCTTTCCTTGGCAGATGCATCGGTGGTGGTGCCCTTGGATTTTCTCCGGTTGCCACTTATAGCGCTCGTCGGCTATGCACTTTACAGCGAGCGCGTGGATGAGTTTTTGGTTTTGGGTGCTGGCTTGATAATGGCAGGCAACTTAATTAACCTGCTTTGGGAGCAGAAGAGAAATCAGTCTTTGCAACTCGTCCAGCAGGTAAACACCAATTCTGACACTAGGCCAAGCCGGCGTTGGACATTTCGGTAAATGCCCAGGATCTGCGTCATATTTGATTTGGACGGTACGCTCGTCGATAGCGAGGGACTGTGCAATCAAGCATTTCTCGATCTGCTTCCGCAGTTGAACGAGACGGTGGCGGCATTGACCCGACGGAACCGGGGCAAAAAATTGGCTCAAATTCTTGCCGATCTTGAGCGCCGTCTCTGCCAGACATTGCCTGATACTTTTGAACAACAGTATCGCCAGCGTGTGGCGGAACTCTTCTCTCATGAACTGAAGCCGATGCCCGGCGTTCTTGAAATGCTCGATGTCATGAACTTCCCTAAGTGCATCGCCTCAAGCGGGCCGCCATTGAAAATCCGTCAGGCGCTGCAAGTCAGCGGCCTCGCACCTTATTTTGGCGATAATCTCTTCAGTTCGTATGAAATGGGTTCTTGGAAGCCGGAGCCTGGGTTATTCCAATATGCCGCCGAGGCGATGGGGTTTATGCCTGGCCAATGCGCGGTGATAGAAGATAGTGATGTGGGGATTGAGGCGGCCGCAGCAGCCGGCATGAGAGCATTCCGGTATGTGCGAAATGGCGAAACCTCGCCGCGGAAAGCCGGAGAGACAGTGCTATTTGACGATATGCTGGAGCTGCCTGAATTGCTCGCTCACTTTGCCAAAGGCTAAATGAACAACTATCGAAGACTCAATGGGTTGCGTGTTGGCGGAATAAACTTAATTGTCGAAAAGCCGTTAACTAGAAAAAATCAATTGTTTGCAGCCTCTTTTTGGGCTAAAAACAGGCTATTCCCACTGCTTTGTTATAACTTATAGGAACCGGAATGAGTACACACGCAACTTCCCAAAGAATCACCATTCCCCAGATTAGATCGACAAAGGGAAGAGGGCGGCTTGTCTCTCTTACAGCGTACACAACGCCGATGGCGAAACTAATGGATGAGCTCGTGGATATCATTATCGTAGGGGATTCCACGGGAATGGTTGCGTATGGCATGGATTCAACCTTGCCGGTTACGCTTGACATGATGATCAATCACGGGAAGGCCGTCACTCGCGGGGCATCTCGCGCTTGTGTCATTATCGATATGCCCTTTTCAACATATCAGGAATCTCCTCAACAGGCTTATCGAAACGCTGCTAAAGTAATGGCGGAGACTGGCGCTCAAGGCCTTAAGTTAGAGGGCGGTATTGAAATGCTGGAAACCGTCGACTTCCTTACCAGTCGTGGTATTCCGGTAATGCCTCATATCGGCCTAATGCCCCAATACGTCAATGCCATGGGGGGATTCAAGTTTCAAGGACGTACACCAGACGAGATAGAACGACTTGTCGCGCTTTCGTTGGAACTCGAAAAGTGCAACGCATTCAGTCTCCTGATAGAAGGGACATGTGAGGAAGCGGCACGGAAAATCACTAATTCTGTAAAAATTCCAACCATTGGTATTGGAGCTTCGCCCGAATGCGATGGTCAAGTATTGGTAACTGAAGATGCTCTAGGTCTATTCTCTGACTACACCCCGCGATTCGCGAAACAGTACATCGACTTGAGTGCATTGATACGGGAATCGTTCGCGAGATTCGAGGATGATGTTCGCTCCGGTGCCTTTCCGACATTGGAACACTGCTTTGATGTTGCCAATAAGTCATAATTCCCCATTTCACCAGACCAACGGGAAAGCCGGGCAGGCCAGTGTATTTCAGGCATTAGATTAACCAAAGGAACGTAGGATAATATCGATGAATCGCAAGGACATAGGACTGGCCGTCTTGGTAGTGGCCATTTGGGGATTCAACTTCGTCGTTATTAAAGTGGGTCTGAAAGAAATTCCGCCCATTCTGCTTTGCGCGCTCAGATTCTTTCTCTCCGCGTTCCCAGCGGTCTTTTTTATCAAACGTCCCGCCGTACCTTTCCGTAGCGTTATGGCCTTCGGACTGGTGATGTTCGCCTCTCAGTTCGCGCTGCTGTTTTCCGGCATGTATGCCGGAACAACAGCCGGCATGGCGTCTTTAGTGCTTCAGGTTCATGTGTTTTTCACGGTTGCATTGGCTGTCGTATTTCTGGCTGAACAGCCCTCTGTCTGGCAGATCATTGGCGCCTTGACGGCATTCTCGGGCATCGGGCTGGTTGCCGCCCATACAGGCGGCGAAATCTCGGCGCTGGGCCTGATTTTAATCGTTGCTGCCGCTGCCTCATGGGGCATAGGCAACCTGATTGCCAAGAAGCTCGGTAAAGTCGATATGCTGGCACTGGTGGTTTGGGGAAGCCTGGTTGCCTGGCCGCCGCTTTTGCTGCTGTCGTATCTACTGGAGCAAGACAGCTGGAGCCTTGAAGGCATGGCTTATCTTTCATGGCCCACTATCGGGGCAGTCGGCTATATCACCTATCTGTCAACTCTGCTGGGTTTCGCCGTGTGGAGCTGGCTGCTGAGTCACTATCCCGCGGCGACAGTGGCGCCGTTTACGTTGCTGGTGCCGGTATTCGGCTTTACGAGTTCAGCGCTGGCCTTGGGGGAGCCGCTGTATCCGTGGAAGCTAGCCGCCGCCGTTCTGATTATCGCTGGGCTGTGCATCAATCTGGCTGGCGCTCGTATCGCCATGCGCCTCCGTCCGGCATGAGCAACCTGGTACCGGAACCGTCCGAGAAGCCGTATTGGCCAAGTTTGAACAATCAGTTCATGGAAAATCAAATACATATGATCCCGCTTTTGGCTGGCGGGTTTTTCTACCACATCATCAGACCACTCAAAGGAGTTGAACGTAATGCGTAAATCGATAGCCCTGCTTGGTGAATATACACCGACATTTCCACCCCATGCTTCAACCGATGCGGCCATCAAGCATGTCCGAAACTTTTTGGCTATAGACATAACAGCGGAATGGATTTCAACGGAAGATATTGACCAAAGCCTGTTTGATCGCTATTCCGGCATATGGGTGGCGCCTGGCAGCCCGTACAAGAACATGGAGAAGACGCTATGGGCCATTCGCTATGCGAGGGAAAACAAGATTCCCTGTTTGGGCACTTGTGGCGGGTTTTAGCACATTGTGATTGAATACGCCCGTAATATCCTGGGCTTTAAGGAGGCGCAGCACGCCGAATACGATCCATACGCCTCAAGCCTGTTCATTTCGCAATTGGCTTGTTCACTCGCTGGCCGTGAGATGCAGCTTAATTTTGTACCGGAATCTCAAGTGAATGTAATTTACGACAGTTTGTCGGCGAAAGAGCGGTACTACTGCAATTTCGGCGTTAATCCGGATTGCATCCCTCTATTGAAGCAAGGGCCGATGATTATTTCCGGCTCAGATGCCGAGGGTGAAGTGCGCGTCATTGAGTATCCGAATCACCCCTTTTTCATTGGCACATTGTTTGTACCGCAGGAGCGCTCTACACCTGAACAGCCACATCCGCTGATTACAGCTTTCTTAGCGGCTGTAGTGAGTTATTCAGTTTAACATCCCTAGCGTTCAACATTAGCCATCAAAGACCTACATGATCACTTGCTATCTACGTTACATCATTGACCCCTACAAGCTTAAAGAGTTTGAGCATTACGGGAAGCTGTGGATTCCTCTCGTGGAAAAGTTCGGCGGAAAACATCATGGCTATTTTATGCCTTCGGAGGGTGCGAACAATGTTGCGCTGGCTCTGTTTACCTTTCCGAGTTTTGCACGCTATGAGGAATACCGAGCCCAATCGCTCCAGGACCCAGCGTGCCAAGCTGCGTTCGAATATGCCGAACAGACACGTTGTATCCTGAGTTATGACCGTAGCTTCTTCCGTCCGGTTTTTGAATGAGCTCAAACGCTATGTACCAATCCGACCGTTCGCATCGCCTTACACATCCGTTCGGCATCACGGCGTACCTCATCCATTAGTTCAGCGAAGACCAACGTTTGACATCACTAGGAGACTGAATCATGTTTGACATCCAGAACTACGCGAGCTTTATCGCAGCAATTCTTATTTTTCAGCTGATTCCTGGACCAGGCACACTGGTGATTCTCACGGCCACGGCACGCCACGGTATCGGCGCGGGATTCGGTGCCGTTATGGGTACCTTGCTCGGTGATTTCATATACATGAGCGGAGCGGTTCTCGGCCTGGCCACCGTGATGCATGCGTACCCGCTTGTGTTCGAGGCACTGCAAGGGGTTGGTGCTGTTTACTTGGGCTGGCTGGGCATTCAGTTGCTCAGGTCGCCTGCTGCCAACGTAGCGAGCACACCCCCACAGAAAAAGAGCAGCTGGCGCTATTTTCAACAGGCCTTCCTGGTCAGCCTCACCAATCCCAAAGTTATTCTGTTCTTTCTGGCCTTCTTCCCGCTGTTCCTGTGTGCGGATGCATCGTCTATTACGCTGGGTGGCCTGATGGCGCATGTTACGCTCATCAGCTTTTTGTATCAGGCAGGCCTCGTGCTCGTTGGCAACGCGTTGGCTCGCAAGCTGTCGCCATTGCCATCGGTGCGTAAAATCGCGGCCCGGCTTGCGGGCGTGGCGCTCATTGGCTTTGGCGTAAAACTGGCGGCAAATAACCGATGAAGTTAGATCCCATCCCTTATTTCACTAGATAAGCCGCTGAATTCGGCATCAAGCATTTTATTACTTACTGTTGTTACGCACGGAAGATTTTATCCCGTTTGCCGCGCCGAGCACCGCAGCTTTCGGCGAGAACAGCCCGAAGGGGCGCTGCATGGATGCAGCGCGTTGCCAAAGGGACAGGAAGTCCCTTTTGGCAACCCTCGCCGAAAGCGAGGAGCGCAAGGAAAAAGCGGCAACGGGCGGCCTTTTCTTTGGTTACTTTCTTTTGGCCGCGCAAAAGAAAGTAACTCGCCTTCGGGTGCGATAAACCCGATTCAAATAATCGTCGCGCTAGCGACACCTTGCTAAACCGATCTGAATTCAACTTACTGCGTAACATCAGTTACTTATGGCTAGAAATATTGAAATCAAAGCTCGAATTGAAAGCGTCGAATCACTGCAGTCGGTGGTAGCAAAGATCGCGGACGAAGGTCCCATCGAAATACACCAGGACGATACGTTTTTTGCTTGTCCCAACGGCAGGCTGAAACTTCGCGCTTTCTCTGAGCATGATGGGCAGCTGATTTTCTATCAGCGCCCAGACAGTGCAGGCCCCAAGGAATCTTTCTATGTCATCTCGCCGACCGCTTCCCCTGATTCAATCCGTCAGGTGTTGTCGCTGGCCTATGGCGAAATTGGACGTGTGCGCAAACACCGCACCTTATTCTTGGCAGGGCGAACGCGAATTCATTTGGATAAAGTGGACGAATTGGGAGACTTTCTGGAACTGGAAGTCGTCCTGGCTGATGGCGAACCTAACGAAGCCGGTGTATCAGTGGCTCATGAATTGCTGGAACAATTGACTATCTCCCCGCAACAGTTAGTAGAAGAGGCCTATGTGGACCTACTGGCAAAATTGCCCAATAAAGCGATCCTTTCTCCGACTTCTGTCGGCAGGTGAGTTGAAGCGCTAAATACTATAAAGAGACAATCATGAATTCCGCCATCAAAATAACTGTCGGGGCCGAAGCAGGGGCAACTACAGTAGTAACAAAGGAGCTAACCGTGCGCCACTCCCATTCAAACATGCCGGAGGTCTATGCGACTCCCTGCATGATCCACTTGATGGAAATCGCGGCAAGTAACGCCGTCCAGCCTTACCTGCCAGCCGGGTGGGTCTCTGTTGGCGTCGACGTCAATATACGTCACTTGGCGCCTACGCCAGTTGGCCGCACCGTTACCGCATATGCTAGAGTTACCAAAGTCACGCACAAGCTAATTGAGTTCGAAGTGCTGGCGCACGACGGCAAAAATCTAATTGGGAAAGGTACACATTCCCGTGCACCAGTCAACCTTGCGCGCTTCGAACAAACCCTTTCAGGTCTCTCTGCATAAACGTAGCATATAATCCTATGGCCAAACGGAACTGTGCGAAAAGCCACGCAGCTCAGTTAGCCTCACCTTAGGATTTGGCTAAAAATGACTTCCTGAAATCAGAATCTTGCATAGGATATGCTGACCAAAAGTAGGCGTTCCAGGCGGCGAAGCGAAGCGCATCGCTCGCGAACGATACCCTAAAGGGCACAAGTGCGCCTCCTGTCGTCGGCACATCCTATGTTTAAACAGGGACATTATTGACGACCAAATCCTTAGCAATGTCAAGATGGAATAAATGACATTGAATCGGTTTGTTTTTATAAATATTTCTATACGCGCAGGCAATAAAATAACACCGAGATCGGCAAATCAGTATGCCATTTTATAGTGTTGTGCCCAGGTATCGTTCAATTACTCCAGTCGTTGTCAATCCTCTTTGTGCAATCGGCTCTCGAGCTCTTCCCAGCAAGCAAGAAGATCGATTCGGGAAATGATGCCAACCAGTTTTCCCGCTTCCACTACCGGCAGTGAGGTCACCTGATACTCCACCATCAGCCGGGCGGCTTCGAACAAGCGCATGTCTGGTTCAACGCTGTACACATCCTTACTCATTATCTCAGCAGCCGTACGGCCCTCGGCTTTGCCGGGCTGAGGATCTTTAGGGGCAAAATAGGAAATCCAGAAATTCTCCTTCCAGATGGATTCGCGCGGTTTGAGCCGTTCGTCTAGTCCTCGGTCAATTAGATCCTCGGCTGTGACGATACCGAGCAACAAGCCTTCGACATCAACGACGGGAACGCCATTGATGCGATTGGCTATCAGTAGGTCCGCCACCTCTTTAACCGGCGTTTCCGGCTGAACGGTAATGGGTTTGGGGGTCATAAAGTCTCGGATTAACATGAGCAGTTTCCTCGGCTTGTAAATTGATGAGCCTGCGTAGCAGTGTATACGCCTGCCGGCTCTCTCGTAACAGCGGCCCAACCGGATAGTGCCGGGCATAGCGTCGATTTCACTCAATTCATATAGCATGCTGGCTCAGCGATAACGGTTGGCCTCTGACGCGGCGTCACTTATGCAAGATGCTCCAGGTCCAAGGCCCCACTTCACGGTGATAAACGCCGATTGCATCTAACAGCGACAAGGTTTGTCCGGTGGGGGCGGCATTCATTGCCATAAATGCTTGCTAGCCATACGGATATAAAGTTTCGCCCCCCCTGTGACCCGGTTTGAATGGACAGGACGCTTTTCAGCTCAGACAGCGCCGGTTCTAAAAAGACTCCAAACGTTTATACACGATTGCGTCAAGAGACCATAATCCAGTCAGTTTCGGCTTCATTGCATTTCCGCTGAATGCAAAAAGTTCCGTGCTATAATGGCGAACTTTAACTTACTATTTATAAGGTTTTAACCATGCAATTTACTCGGTTTTCTGTTTGCGCTCTGATGTTCTTGTCTTTTTCCGCGAATGCGGACGTTCCATTGACTCAGTCCGATCTGATCGGCAGCTGGCAAATCGACAAGGAATCAGTTGATCGCGAAGGTACCAAGTCAAGAAGCTTGAACACTGTTTGGACCTTCAGGGCAGATGGTACGATGGAAGGCATTTCCCAGGAATCGGATGCCCACGCACGGATCGATCAGCTGCGCGCAGTACTCAATTATTCCGTCGAAGACGGTAAACTGGTCAAGCAAGCCGCTCCCGGCCGCTCCAGAATGGAAACCTGCACTGCAGTTGAAAAAGAAAACAACAAAATGATTCTTAAATGCCAATCGGCTTATTTTTTCATGACAAAAAAATAATTAATGTTTATTGATGTTCGATAAAGTCTTTAATTCCTTGTTTATCATGGTGTTTAGCTGCTTTGTCTATTCATTGAAGTACATCAAGATGCAGTAACATTCGACATTTTAAGCAGTAACATTTACAGTAACTCTAAAATACCAATGAGGAGTTACTGTAAATGGCTAAAGAGTTACTGAAAGACAGCGCAATCAAGAGCGCCAAGCCCGATATAAAAGATAAGCGGCTAAATGATGGCGATGGTTTGTATTTGCTCATCAAGCCCAGTGGTGCGCGGTGGTGGCGATTCGACTACAGCATAGACAGTAAGCGCAAGACATTATCATTAGGTACATATCCTGATACCAGTTTAGCGGATGCGAGGCGCAAGGCAGAGGAGGCGCGAAAGCTGGCCGCTAATGGCATAGACCCCAGCGATACAAGGAAGGCAGTGAAAAAGGCCCGTCATGAGGCCACAGAGAACGAAAAAAGAATAAAGGCGGGGTTGCCTATTGTCGGCTCATTCGAGGACATAGCGGGGCAGTGGTTCCGCTCTATCAAGCATCAGATAGCCGAGCAAACCTACAATATCAAGCTGTCCCGGTTTAGAACCTATGTTTTCCCCGTTATTGGCGGCATGGACATTAAAGCGGTCAAATCGCCCGATATTATGGCTGTCATTAAAACTATCGATTCAGGAAAAACAGCCACCGCTAAAGCCCTGAGAGCCGAAATCAGCGCGGTTTTTGGCTATGCAATCGCCCACGGTCTGGCGGATTATGACGTTGCTCAGCCAGTAGCAAAGATGCTGAAATCCCATCAAGGCAATCACCGGCCCGCTCTTACAAATCCCGCTGATGTAGGTAGGCTCTTACGCGATATTGACGCCTATAACGGCACATTTACCGTTAAATCGGCATTAAGGCTGCTTCCGGTGCTATTTTGCCGGCCCGGCGAGCTGAGATTGATGGAATGGGCCGGGATTGATATTGAAGCAAAGGAATGGCGCTATTTGGCATCTAAAACCGGAATCAATCACATCGTTCCCCTTTCTTCCCAAGCAATCAAAATACTGACCGAATTAAGGCCCGTTACAGGGCATTCCGAGTACGTTTTCCCCAAAGGCAGCGATTACACCAAGCCGATGAGCAAGCGGACCATTCAGAACGCATTGCAGATCATGGGTTACGATGATATTCATTGCGCCCACGGATTCAGAACCACGGCTTCAACATTACTGAATGAACAAGGTTGGTCTCCAGATGCCATAGAGCGGCAACTGTGCCATATGCCGAAGGATGCCGTAAGAGCGGCATATAACCGGGCGCAATACCTGGAAGAACGTCGAAAGATGATGCAAGCCTGGGCGGATTATCTGGACAGCTTAAAGAGTGGTGCTGATGTGATTCCGATTGGCAAGCGAGCATAAACACATGGACAATTCACTAGAAAATGCAGGAAATAAAGAAGGCCGATGGTGGTTCCGCTATCCACTCGCCGCACTTATGCTTTATGCGGCCTGGGTTCTAACCAATGAATATCCAGAAGATGAATGGAAAAGTTGGGCTTGCTTGATTTTTGCAGCGGTCCAGGCGCGAGAGCTTTCATTATTGATTTTGGCCGGGGTGTTTATTTACCTATTTTTTAAAGTAGTAGCGATTCTTCCGGCGAGTGTTGCCATTATTATAGGCGCCATAATTATCGCGAACTCTCTTAGCAGAAGATAAGCCGATATAATCGAATTTGACCGGATAGCGCGACGGCGCAACAAACAGGACTCGTTACCCTGTTTCCGGTCAAACCTTTCGTAACGATTGCACTTTAACGGAGTGTTATTTGATGTTTTTTACTGGACCTTCTACAGATGATCCCACACTAATACCTGTACCCCTTTGGCCTCCTGTACCGGGTTTGTTAGATTCAATTACTCTAAAGCTAGATTTTTCTCGGAAGAATGAATGGGGTGCGGATGAATGGCGCACCTATGCCATGTTTCTTGAAATGAAAGGCGCTGGTTTAGTAGTTGACTTGTGTAGGACAAAAATTGCATTGATTGAGCAAAAGAAAAAGGCGAGCCGCCGAAAAATCCAAACTAAACAACCAATAAAACCAATAAAGGGACTTTTATCAATTCTCACTGAGCCTGGTACTAAGCGTGGACGCAAGAAAAGCGATAATTTAGAGTCTTTGGAATATGCAAGGATGGCTTTATTGAAACGGGCTGAGCTTGAGGCAGATGGGCAGAAAGTTACCAACTCACAGGCGCTAGAGGCTGTTTGTAATGATCTTAAATTAACCAGACTGCAACGACAACGAATAATTAACAACAGAAATATTCTCAATCGGATTTCCCATATCAGAAAATCATAAAAATTATTCAAGGTGAGGTTTTTATTTTTTTATGAAAACCCCCTTATTAAGATTTGTTCCGTACTTAATTGAACAGGAATTTATCCTAATGAACACATTACCAAATACTGGCTTTCTTAGACTCCATAACATCATTGGTAATAAGAAAACCAACACCCCCGCAATCATCCCCGTTTCCCGGACATCATGGCTTGAAGGCGTTAAATCCGGCAAATATCCAAAACCTGTAAAACTTGGAGAGCGCTCTGTTGCATGGCGCGTTGATGATATCCGCGAATTAGTCAAAAAGCTCTCAGCACAATAATTATCAATCTACCGTCGTGATGACGGAGGGAATCATAATGAGACTATTCACCACCATGCCCTTAGTACCAACAGCTTTAGCCGCCAGCGCAACCATGAGTTCCTTGGAATTGGTTGATCTAATTAACAAAATGCGAGAGCCAGGACAGGCAGAGCTGGCACACTCTGATTTTATGAAGAAAGTCGTAAAAGTTCTGGGCGAATCTAATGCGGGAAATTTTTCCGGCATCTACAAAGACGGCAGGAACCGTGATAAACCTTGCTACCACCTGCCAAAACGCGAAGCATCGCTAATGGTTATGAGCGAGTCATACAAGGTTCAGGCGGCCGTCTATGATCGTATGGTTGAGCTAGAGAGCAAAACCCTGTTCACCCTGCCAGACTTCACCAACCCGGCAGAAGCGGCGCGGGCCTGGGCCGACGAAGTAGAAGCCAAACAGAAGGCGCTTGAAATCATCGGCAAACAGCAATCGAGCATTGCCGAAAAAGACAATTTAATCCTGGCATCCAATGAGGCAAGTATCAAAGCTGGTGAGATCCTTGTCCGTGAGTTCGTTAAATCCGTCGATATTGTGGACCTGGGAGAGAAACAGTTCTATCAATGGATGAAGAAACATAAATTGATTATGGACAACCGCCAACCATACCAGCAATACGTTAATCGAGGGTTCTTTACTTGGAAACCAACTGAAGAAAAACACGGCGGCGAATATCGGTATACGTTGAGAATTACGCCGAGGGGCAAGGTATGGTTGGCGGCTAAATATATGTCGCTTTTGGATCAGGATTTTACTTAATGCCGCTTTCCCGTGTCGCATAAAAAAGCCCAGAACCGATAAAGAACAGGGCTTCTATTTACTCATCACTGCCGGGAGGCAGAGGACTACACATGAACAATTATACACTCATCATGCGCTTTGCAATAGCCAAAGCTACCACGGCAACAGCAACCTTACTGCCCGAATATACCGCCTTCTTGATCTTTTTGGCATGGGGGGCGTTATGAGATTGACGCCAAGAGAAAAACGCGCACTATCCGCATTGATCAACCGTCCTATCATGCGAGAAAACCTTGATCTGATAGTCGGCTGTTCAAATGGGCCTGACTTAATAGCGGGATTGCGTCGTAAAGGCTTAGCTGTGCCATGTAGCCGAGTTGAAAGGTATGACAAGGACGGGAACGCTTGCTACCCTGGGCAATACAGCCTGACGCCCACGGATAAAGCCACGGCTCACACTTGGTTAAGCGGGAGCGGTCAATATGGGAATTGACAGCATATTGAATCGACTTGAAAAAGTCAGGCGAACCGGCCCCGGCAAATGGATCGCTTGCTGTCCTGCTCATGACGACAAAAGCCCCTCATTGGGGATCAAGCAAGCCGACGACGACAAGATTCTGATTCATTGCTTTGGCGGGTGCGATGTGCAAAGCATTGTCGCCAGCGTGGGCCTGGAATTATCCGACCTGATGCCGCCTAAGCCGCAAGGCTACGACCACACCAGATCCAGAGCGCCACGGTTTAGCAAATCAGAGATGTTCGACCGAGTTGTATTTGAAGCAACCATTTTAAGGCTGGCTATCAGTCAATTATTGATTGGTGCAAGCTTAGCACCGGACGACCTGAAACGAATAAGCCAAGCTGAGGCGCTTATTGATGATGTGGTGAAGGAGTGTGGGCGGTGATTGCAACATTAGATGAACTGCAGGATAGGTATTTTAATCATCAGGACAGCGGCGGCGCGACTAGCAAACCTGAATTTGAACTGGTTGCAGCAAGTGAACTTACCCTTAAGCCTAAGCCGATAAATTGGTTAGTGAGAAACCTACTCGAGCGCGAAAGCATCAGCCTGTTATACGGCGCGCCAGCAAGCGGAAAATCACTGTTTGCACTGGATTGGGGATTTTGCATTGCTAAGGGGATGGGGTGGGAAGGCCGGCCGACACAGCAGGCAGGCGTTGTCATTATCGCGGGTGAAGGTTTTGCCGGATATGCACGACGGCTTAAGGCGTTAGAGATCAAGCATGGAATCAAAGCCCCCGGTAACCTGTTATTGAGCAAGCAGTCCGCGCAATTACAGGCCCCTGGAAGTTGTGACGATGTTGTAAAGGCAATGCAGAAATCAGGCATCAAGCCCGGCTTAATCATCATCGACACATTAAACCGCAATATCGACGCCGACGAGAACAGCAGCCGGGACATTGCCGCCTTTATCTCGAATCTGGATCAGTTCTTTAAGCCATTAGGGGCAGCCGTTTTAGTGGTTCATCACTCAGGCCATAACGAATCCGGGCGCAGCCGAGGAAGTAGTGCCATTCGTGCCGCCATGGATGCCGAATATTGCGTTTCCAAGGACGAAAACACGGTAACTCTATCATGCACTAAGGCTAAAGATTTTGAACCGCCAGAACCGCTAGATTTTGCATTACAACAGGTTTCACTTGATTGGCTAGATGATGAAATGAAGCCATTAACGAGCGTCTATTTAGAGTATTCCGGCAAAACGATCAAACAGCCGAAGAAGCCTAAGTTAAGCGTTCGTGAGCGACAAATACTCGACAGCCTTACCGATGCCTTACGAATTCATGGAATCGAGCCTACAACGGAAATTCGGCAGAAATTCGGCGGCTTTGGAACGGGTACGTTTAAGAACGTCGTACCAATAGAACAATGGCGCGAGTTTGCCTTCAAGGTTATCCCGTCCGATTGTAGTCAGCCGCGCGTTACATTTAAAAGAGCGCGTGACAAGTTTCTGGAACGTAATCTGACAGCCGAGCATGACGGGTATATTTGGCGAATTGATGCCGATGCAGGCGTTACAAAAGCGTTACAAAACGACTCTGTAACGGGTGAAGCCAATGTAACGGCTAAAACGACGGCGTTACATAGCGTTACAGAAAATAAAGAACCGTTAGATCCTATGAATATCAAGGCTTCGAGGGAAGCGTTACATGGCGTTACATAGCGTTACATTTACAAAAGTGTAACGGTTGAGGGGCGTTACATACGTTACACACTCCTATAGGAGTGTAACGCTTGTAACGCCCTATCAACACCGACTTAAAACTTAGCCTTAACGGATACTTTATGACAACGAACAGAATAGAACGAATGTTGAAAAAGCAAGGAGTAAACAATTATGGCGTTTAAAAAAGGACAAAGCGGGAACGCGGCAGGCAGGCCAGCAGGCAAGACACCGGGCGCTAAGCTTAGAAAGGCCATTGAGCAAAGAGCCGATGATATTTTGCAATCGCTTATTGATGCGGCAGTCGGTGGCGATACGGCGGCAGCAAAGGTTCTTATTGACAAGCTTATTCCCAATTTAAAGCCAATAGCGGGGCAATTAACGATAGCCCTGCCTGCTGGCGCGGGATTGGCAGAGCAAGGCGCAGCGGTCATCCAGGCGGCTTTGAATGGATCCATTCCGCCAGATATAGGCAGTCAGTTAATTACCGCGCTGGCGGCACAGTCGAAGATTATTGAAATAGACGAACTCACAAAACGTATCGAAGCACTTGAAGGAAAACAACAATGAGTATTTTAGATGATAACCAACAACCATTAGATGAAGATGAATTTGAACTTCTGGGCGCGCTTGCTGAAATGCTGGTAAATAGCGGTGACCTTGATCCTGAAGTTCTGGAGTTATGGAGCGATACCGATGAATCTTAAAGCCAGATTAGCCAGGATGGAACAAAAACACGCAGTAAAGCCCGTACAGGCGCTTGATTGTCCGAATGCGCGCCAATGGCTGAATGACACTATCACGGCCATTAATAACGGCACACATCAACCAACTAAGCCGAGAAAGCCATTATCACCAGATGCCAGTCCTACGCATAGATGGCTTGATGAAGTACTGAATGAAATAGAGGTAGCATCATGAGCGGCATTAAAACCCGAGTAACAAAGTTAGAAGCCAAGAGCGGCAATGATGACAGGTTGAAATACTGGGCTGTCATTCGGCATCTTGTTTGCCCAAAGTGCAAATATTTGTCAGCGCGCAGAATGTGGAATGTTTTAAACAAGGACAACAAGATAATCATTGATCCCGACGAAACAGAGCAAGCGTTTATTGATAGAGTTAAGGCCGCTCTTAGTGTTCCCGGCAAAATCGTTTCTATTGTTGCCGATGACGGCCACGACCACAGCCAATGCAGAGGGGCATAGAATGAGTACTATTAAAAATCGCTTAATTAAACTTGAGCAATTGCAACCCCGTGAAAAAAAAGGCCCAATTGAATTGATTGGCGTTAGAGTAGGCGAAACCACAGAGGCGGCCTGTGATAGATGGCTTATGGAGAGTCCCGACCGTGAGAGGCCCGAGGACATTATTTTTTTGGTTCCTTTTGAGCAAAAGACAACAGGGGCAGCATGACGAATTGAACTGAATCACAATTAACCATGATCTTTAATTTTTATTGCCGGGAGGCAAAACAATGTATGACAGACTTTTCAATTCTATCGGTAACGGACGTTCAACAATGGGCAATGGATTGTAACCAGGTATTGCTTCACATGGCTGTGATATTGGCATTGGCCACACATCGTAATTAATATTTAATTTATTGTCGGGAGACAACACATGAACTTTGATCTTTTAAACTCATTCGGTAACACGTTGGGACAGGGTATTGGGCAGGTTGGCAATGGCCTAAGCTACATGGACGACGCCATTAGCGCCGGTTACGACAGGGCTAGCGGTTTTGATGCTTTCGGGCTTGGTTCCGGTTTACGTTCGGGCATGGCCGATGCCGGGCTTAGCCAGAACGCCATTGATAATTTAATGAGTGCCGGCAAATGGGGCGCAGGCTTGGGGCTGGCTGGCGCGTTTATGGATGGTGGTCAAGGGGCTATGCAGGGCTTGGGCATGGGCTTATTGGGAGGCGGCTTAGGATCATATCTGCAGCAGCACAATAACGGCACAGACGAGAAGGGCAACATTTTCAACAGCGGCCTTCTTAGTTCTTTGAATCAGGGTATTTCGCCACAATTCCAAAGTTTACCGGTACCGCGGCCAATAGGTCAAAGTAATTGGATGCCTTATCAACCTATGCCTATGATGCCAGTCGGGAGGATTTAATCATGGCGTCATTAGAATTGATCGAGAGAGCATTACGCAACGCGCATAAGGCGGGCGACACTGACGCAGCCAAGCGACTTGCGCGAGCTTATCAAACAACCCGGCAACAATTAGCACAACCGGGCGACCAAAGATCCGAGCGCATTAAGCAACTGGAAGCGGAGCTTGAGCAGCTTAAAGCATACAATCCAGCCGACAGCATGAGCGATACGGAGCGGTTTGTTGCTGGCGCGGGTATGGGTGCCGCTAATTTGGTAAAAGGCGCCGGGCAACGTCTCCGGGGCGTATTACCGGAACAATGGTCTAACAGTCTGGGATTGCCGACAGCCGCAGACGTAGCAGCAAACCGGAAAATTGACAGCCACTTAAAGGACACGACCGCAGGCAGTTTAGGTAACCTTACCGGCGAGATTGCAGCAACCGCCATATTACCGGGCGGCACATGGGCGCAGGCGGCAAAGTCTGGCGCGGCTATCGGTGCTTTGCAACCGACCACAGAGAACGAGAGCGCGATGCAGAACGCGCTAACGGGCGCGGCTGGCGGTGCGCTTGCGCATGGTGCCATAGCCGGGCTTGGCCGCGTATTGCGCCCGGTTCGGTCTGAATTGTCGGCAGCTGAGCAGGCATTAGCGCGTAAGGCGCAGGCAATGGGAATCGACTTAAACGCGGCTCAACTGACCAACTCCAAGCCTATGCGCTGGATAAATTCCGTTATGGATGACTTACCATTGACAGCCGGAGCGCAGCAGACCACCAAAGAAGCGCAACGCAAGCAGTTTAACGCGGCGGTAGCTAAAACGATGGGGACTAATGCGGATAATCTTAATGAAGGCGTCATGTCCGAGACTAAGCAGCGAGTGGGGCGCGCCATCGGTGATATTGCGAGCCGGAACCGGTTTAATCTGGATGATGTGACGCTTAACCGATTGGCACAGCATAGCCATAATGCACAGCGTTTTGAAGCCGGGGATGTTGGGAAGGTTGTAAATAATTATATTGATGACTTCTTAACAAAAGTTAACCGCGGCGGAAAAGTATCAGGCGAAGCTTACCGGAAGTTTGATAGCGAACTTGGGCGCAGGATGCGCGGGACGAGCAACGGCGACCTGAAGCACGCGCTTGGGCAAATCAGAGATACATTGCGTGAGGGTATGGACAAATCCATATCGCCGCAGGATGCCGCGGCGTGGGCGCAATTACGCAAGCAATACGCCAACATGAAAAAGATAGAACCATTGGCGGAAAAGTCGGTTGACGGCAATATCAGCCCGGCGGGTTTGTTGGGCGCGGCTATCAGGAAGGACGGTAACGCGGCTTATCGTTCCAGTGAGCTTAAGGATTTGGGCAAAATCGGCAAAGCCTTTATTCAGGAGCCTGCCAGTTCGGGAACGTCACAGCGTAGCTTCTACACGCAAATGCTGACGAACCCTGCAAGCATTATATCCGGGGGCGCTGGTTTCTTGGTGGGCGGCCCTCATGGTGCGGCTATCGGCGGCCTATTGCCATCCATGCTGACCAGCGGGGCCGCCGCAGTGCCATTGCAGAAGCTGATGAACAGTAAAACGGGTAAAAAGTATCTGACCGAAGGTTTGCTTAAGTCAATACAACAGCTTGAAGCCCCGGCGCAACGGTACTTAGCCGCTCCGGTGGGCGCCAATGGTTTATTGGGCGCTTACAATTAAGAGCTGACATAGAGAGCCGGTTAACCATGCCGGCTTTTTTATTATTTATCAATTTGATAAAAATTAATCATCAATGGATAAGGATGGGTATATTGCAGGGCGGTTATTCATAAGCAAATACTTATGTATTGACGCTTCCCTCAGCCAGGGTACTGGCAAGGTTATAGCAAGGGCGAGTTTAGGGCGAGGGTTCGCCATGATGGTGAACGGGCTAACAATCCTTAGGTCGTCAATGGGGGCATCAACGCAGTGCTTCCTTAATACCCCGAATCGGGTGGTTAACGACGCTGAAACTCAGCATAAATGTAGAGTTTAGGCAGTCAATGTGGCGATGGTTCGACGTGTCTTCGATACCCTGACAGAGGGTAACGGGAATTTAACCGGCGCAATTTTGCGCCCGCTGAATATACATTTGGTATGGTCCTAAATCCTCGTAGCGATTTAAGTCGCTTCCACATTCGCTAATGCCGGGTGGGGATCTTGACGCCGCAATTTTGCTGAGTCCCCCAATACGGGGAGACCTCTTGTTTCAATCTCTACAAAATTGCAGGGTTTTCTTAATGTCTTGCGCTGAAAGATGATCCAAATATGGATCATATTGATATTAAAGGAAAAATCAGCCAAAAGGACGAACAGCCGTCCTTTATCCAAAAGGGGAAAAGTCCTATCTGCCAACGGGAATAGAAAAGGGCGGGATTCCGCCTATTGAAAACTCTAAATATGTGGAATCAACACAATTAGGAAGCTGAGCCGGGTTTTCGGCTCACCTAAAGCGAATCCAGCAGCGGCAGCAAGGCTAAGTCGGCCTTTTTACGGTTGCGTATCGTGGTGATGTGTCGCAAACATTAAACAATCAAATCTCTAGCATGATTCCATGCCAATATGATGATTTATTCTAAAAAACATGGTCTTATATGATGGCACGATTCTTGATATAGGTAATTGTAGGTATTGTTTCCAAAACGCATCACTTGACCGCGCGGAGACCAGCGCGGATACAGCATGAAAACCTCATAAAACATCATATAGCAGGAATTCCTTCTATTCAGTTGACTATCTCACTTTTGACGGCTATGCTTATCTTGCACTGTACATTCAGCGCCGGGCGTGAGAACCCGCATATTCAGGCCAATAGCGCCTTATGGCGTTTTTTTATGCCCATCGTTTTTGCATGGGCCTAGTATCTATGTTCGTTCTGTTATGGCGGGCTTATTTGGGCAGTCTTCGGGCTGGCCGTCTGAATACGGTATTCTCACCCCATTTAAGCCTGCCACCCATCAGTGGCTTATCATCAATAATAATAAGAGATTGCCGTTATGAAAAAAAACAGAGACAAAGCCAGCTCAAAAAGAACAATATACAACTTTAGATAAAATAAAATTCACCCATGCTGAAAACGGCGCGATACGTGCGAGTAATGGGAATACCTCTTTTTCTGACTTGTTTACGATTGGAGCATTTTCACTAACAAGCAAGCACAAATTCACCAGTAAGACAGGGTATAAAGAATATCCAACCGACATAGAAGGCTTAGAAGCGCTTAAATCAAAGAGCGATGGAGCCTTGGACGCAATATCAGACACAATCGCCACGTTAGGCCTAATGCTGGTCTATGTTGATAAGGACGAACTGGGAGACAATCACCTTGGTACTTACGCTTGGTTGGTGGCTGGTCTTGGTGAGCTTTTAGGGCAGTTAACGTTTGAACATAGTGAAATTTGCCATACGCTGAATCATCTTAGTAAACAGAACGAGAAAACTTGAAAAACAAATAACAAATAGGAGCCGACTCATGACAGTCCTTGACGCACACGAAGCCGCTGCATTCCTGCGGGTGCATTACAACACCATTACCATTTGGGCCAAGCAGGGCAAGATCCCAGGCCGAAAAGTCGGCAACCAGTGGCGTTTTATCCGCGAGCATCTAGCCGATTGGATTTCCGGCAATTATACTGAGCAACAAGCGCCAGAAGAGCGCGTTGAACTCAAGATAATTGGAGGAACGAAATGTCAATCTACAAGCGCGGCAGCACGTGGTGGATCAACTTTAGATCACCGAACGGCGAGTACATACAACGACCTGCTAAAACTAAAGCAAGACAAGAAGAATACTTATAGGAACGACACCAAGAGCAGCTAAGTCATAAAACGTCATTCAATGTGAATCATCAAAGCCGGGTAATACCGGCTTTTTTGTGCTCTATGGCTCTTAATTGACAGTTAACTACCTATCTGTTCCAATCCAATATCGGAAGTATTGAATATAATAAAAACAGGGAATATTCGTATGAAAAAATTAATAATAATTTCTGGAATTCTTTTAACTGGATGCGCTAATTTGCTTACTAATGATAACGTTAGATACGCTTCAAATAGAGGACTATGCGACATTGCAGCCGGCTATGGCTTTGCATCTGAGGAAACAAAAGCAATTGCATCTGATGAACTGATTCGCAGAGGCACATTTAATGATTGTATAGAACAACCAAGAGCGGCATCATCCAATTCAAATGCAGATACAAACGCCGCATTAATGCAATGGGGATCGCAAATGATGCAACAAAGCCAGCCTAGAGCTTTAATTGCAGCACCACCAGTACCACCAGCGCCGACTAGAACTAATTGTGTTACATATGCTAATGGAATGACTAGCTGTAATACGTGGTAACTTGTGAGCGGTCTAATTCAATCAAGGCCGGTTTCGACCGGCCTTTTTTGTGCCTGGGTAAAAATCAATGTTACAAAGTAACAATCTTGAGCGTTTTTCAGGCTTAAAGCAGAGTCACAGATAAAAAATGCAGTAACATTTACAGTAACTTAATTATGACGTTCTTCCAATCCCTTTATTTTTGCGGCATTCAGTGCGGCTTATTTTTTCATGACAAAAAAATAATCAGCCGGCAGGTGATCAAGGCAAATGCCTCATCGCTACATAGTGATTGACGCATTTGCCGAAAGACTTAATAAACGTTTTGCCCACATCAATACCGGTGGCGGAGATTTAGCTCGACGGTAAGCGTATTATCGGCGATTTGCTCCCACCCATCCGGCTTTTTACCCTGACGGAAAATCTGTTTATCATTCAGGCGTATTTTTGTTTATCATCGCGCTGATTGCTGATTAAATGCATCTATCCAGCAGAAGCGAGAACGATCTGTTTGTCTTCCCATTATTCCGGTTCTGAACATCTTTCAGGCTCCATCGAGCGCGTCACCTTCCACAGCGAGGCCTCCGGCTTCTGCGTGCTGCGCGTCAAGGTCAAAGGCAACCGTGACCCGGTGACGGTCATTGGCTCGGCCGCCAGCGTATCGGCCGGCGAATTCATCGAGTGCCTGGGCGTGTGGATCAACGACCGGCAGCACGGCTTGCAATTCAAGGCCAAAGAGCTGAAGGTCGTGCCGCCGACCACGTTGGAGGGCATTGAAAAATACCTCGGATCGGGTATGGTCAAAGGCATCGGGCCGCACTTCGCCAAGAAGCTGGTTAAGGCCTTCGGCATCGATGTGTTCGACGTGATCGAGCAAACACCCGAACGTTTGCGGGAACTGCCGGGTATCGGCAGGAAGCGTCAGGAGCAAGTCACGAATGCCTGGTCGGAACAGAAAGCCATCCGCGAGATCATGGTGTTCCTGCAATCGCACGGCGTCGGCACGTCCCGTTCCGTCAGGATTTATAAAACCTACGGTGACGAGGCCATCGCCAAGGTACAGGAAAATCCCTACCGGCTGGCGCTGGATATTCACGGCATCGGTTTCAGGACCGCCGACACGCTGGCGCAAAAACTGGGCATCGGCACGCAGTCCCTGATCCGGGCGCAAGCCGGCGTGCGGCACGTGCTGCAGGAATGGTCCGGCGAGGGGCATTGCGCCGCATTCCGGTATCAGCTGATCGAGATGGCCGTCAGGCTGCTGGAGATCCCCGCTGACATTATCGAGCAGGCGATTGGCGAAGAATTGACCGAGGAAAACCTGGTGTCCGAGATCATAGATGGACAGGAGGCCTTGTTTTTGACGCCGCTGTACCGGGCCGAGATCGGCTGTGCCACGCATTTGCTGCGCCTGAAAGAGGGCAGGCCGCCGTGGGGCGATATCGATGCCGGCAAGGCCATTCCCTGGGTCGAGGAAAAGACCGGTCTGGCGCTTTCGGAGTCGCAAAAGGCCGCGATCGAGCAAGTGCTGAACAGCAAGGTGTCGGTCATTACCGGCGGCCCCGGCGTCGGCAAGACCACGCTGGTCAACAGCATTCTCAAAATTCTCAGAGCCAAGCGCATCAATATCGGCCTGTGCGCCCCGACCGGCCGGGCGGCCAAGCGCCTGGCCGAATCGACTGGCCTGGAAGCCAGAACCGTGCATCGCTTGCTGGAGTTCGACCCCCAGGCTTTTGCCTTCAAGCACAATGACGACAATCCGCTCGCTATCGACTTGCTGGTGATCGACGAGGCCTCGATGATGGACGTGGTGCTGACGAACCAGCTGCTGAAAGCCATACCGACTCACGCCGCCATGCTGATCGTCGGCGATGTCGATCAATTGCCGTCGGTCGGCCCCGGCGCCGTGCTGGCCGACATCATCGATTCCAGACAAATCACTACCGTGCGCCTGACCGAAATCTTCCGCCAGGCGGCAACTTCCAAAATCATCGTCAATGCCCACAAGATCAATCAGGGGCTGGTGCCATCAGCCGAGAAAGCCGATGGCTTGTCGGACTTTTACTGTCTTCATGCCGAAACGCCTGAAGAAGTCTTCGCCAAGCTGATCCAGGTCGTGACCGAACGCATCCCGAAGCGCTTCGGTCTCGATCCGATCGACGACATCCAGGTGCTGACGCCGATGAACCGCGGCGGCCTGGGCGCCCGCTCGCTCAATGTCGAGCTGCAAGCCCGTCTGAACGGCCATAGCGAGCCGAAGATCAGTCGGTACGGCTCCACTTATGCGCCCGGCGACAAGGTGATCCAGAATGTCAATAACTACGACAAGGACGTGTTCAACGGCGACATCGGCCGCATAAAGCGCATCGATCCGGAGGAAAGCCGGCTGTCTATCCGCTTCGATGACCGGGACGTGGACTATGAGTTCAGCGAGCTGGACGAAATAGCGCTGGCCTATGCCACCAGCATCCACAAAAGCCAGGGTTCCGAGTATCCGGTCGTGGTCATGCCGCTGGCCATGCAGCACTACACCTTGCTGGAGCGGAATCTGGTTTACACGGGCGTGACGCGCGGCAAGCAGTTGGTAGTGATCATAACGCAGCCGAAAGCCTTGGGGATGGCGGTCAGGACGCAAAAATCGGGGCGGCGGCTGACCCATCTGGCCGGGCGGTTAAGGCAGGCAGCCAGCGCGGCCTGAGGTAATACCGTGACGCAGTCCTGGTTCAGGCCGGGATGCGGCGTGGTGCTTTCAAGGAGACTGAAACGGCACATCGAAAACCGGATGGTCTGATGCGCTGATTCGTTTCTGGACTTCAGCAGGTTCCGCATCTTGATTCAGTCTTCATCCAACTCCACCCAATCAATTTGTTTTTCGACGATAGTGCTTAATTCCAACGGGGTCAGCGATGCGGTCATCTTCAGCTCCGAGCTGATCTGTTCCAACTGTTCCAAATGCGACACCAACTCGAATAAATCGGTTTGATTGGTATTTTTCTTACGTTTCCTCATGTTTTCGTATCAAAACCCGCTGATATAAATGAATAGTAAAAGTGAAAAATGCGCCGCCGTTTTACGGCACGAGCATTTTTTTGTTCCATTTTATCCTGTTGCAGGGCGGGTGCAATTTAGACTTGGTCTTTGTCTGCTTTTTTATGAAATATCGGGGTGCGGAAGGTAGCCCGGTCAGGATGGTAGTCGCTGTTCCTAACGGGGTAATGGGAAAACAGATTCGACGCGAAAAACCTAAGCTTCTGATATGCAGGAAGAGGTTTTCAACGCGGGTATGTTTGGCAAGAGGCTTTTGCCTAGGAGATCATCATTATGATGGACTATGGCAATGCCTTCTTCGATGTCAGCAATCAATAAGATTTGCCCTAAGAATGGATGGTAACAGCGAGCGATAATCATTTCCGTATGTTCAACTCGTTCTGATTGCTCCCGGGATTCCAGATAAAGTTGATTAAACTGATCCAGGGTTAGTTTTTCAATACTCAACGATTGGCCTAAATAATTGAACTAAAAATAACCCTGATATTGATCCGGTAATATTAAAATACACTTAAAAAATCATTAAAAAACGCTCAATAAAAAAATTGAGACGCCCGTCACGCTGGATAAGCGGTCACATCGAAAGTGGTCAGTGCCAAAATGCCCGATCGCAGCTGCTCTAACCGATTGTTAAGGCCTTGTTTCCCCTTGCCAGGCAAAATTCAACATGTCTGTGATTCCCTTCAGGCCGTACCGAAATTTGAACTGCGAAAGGCGGTGCTTACGCGCGGGACTGAAGTGAGTTTTGTAACCTTCTGATTTTATGTAATTAAGAGGTGATGCTATAACTCAGCTATACTGAAAAGCGGATGTATGAAAAATAACAAATTTTTCCAGGAGAGCATTATGAATTGGTATCTTGACGTGGTGAAGAATAAATATGCCGTGTTTACCGGGCGGGCACAGCGACAGGAGTTCTGGTATTTCATTCTGTTTTATTTTCTCATCTATTTTGCCTTGTCCGTCATTGATCAAGTAACGGGGACGTTTGATGAGGAGACAGGCACCGGTTTACTCAGCGGCCTGTTTATGCTGGCCATGCTGGTTCCATCTCTAGCCGTGGGCGCGAGAAGACTGCATGATATTGGCCGCAGCGGCTGGTGGCAATTGCTTATGCTGATTCCGATTATCGGCGGCCTGATTCTGATTTTCTTTTTTGTCCAGGACAGTCAGCCTGGTGACAATCAATACGGGTCGAATCCCAAGCTCGGTTAAAAGCCGTCCAGACGTGATGCCGCGAGTTGCAATTACCGTTTGTCGCAACCGCGGCACTTCCCCGTCAATTGCTTTTTTCCAGCGCGACAGTTGACTCCCAGCCTCCGCCCAGGGCCTTGTAAAGCGCCGCCAGCGCCGTTGCCGTGGCGGTTTCGCTCTGAGCCAGCTGGCTCTGGTCCTCCAGTAAACGCAATTCAGTGTCCAGTACGGTCAGGAAATCGGCCACGCCTTCCTCGAAGCGCAGGTGAGCCAATTCATGGGCTCTTTCGCTGGCTTTGGCGGCTGTAGCGAGCAATGCCTGCCGGGCCCGCTCGCGATTGTAGTTGACCAGCGCGTTTTCCGTTTCCTCCAAAGCGTTCAGCACAGTTTGCTCGTACTGGGCCAGACTGGCCTCGGCGCTGGCATCGGCGGCCTTGATGCGGGCATACACACGTCCCAGGTCCAGGGCGGCCCAGCTGATCCGGGGGCCTACGGAATAGGTGTCCGAACCCGCCGCGCCGACGCCTGACAGTGTGGTGGCTTCCAGGGATATGGTGCCGACAAATGTCACGCGCGGAAAAAGATCGGCCGTGGCGACGCCGATGCGGGCGGTGGCGGCGGCCAGCGTGCGTTCGGCAATGCGGATGTCGGAGCGGCGCCGCAGCAGTTCGGCGGGACTGCCGATCTGAATGGTCTCTGGAATTTTGGGCATCGGCGCCGGCTGTTCCAGCTCCCTGACCAGCGCATCCGGCAATTGGCCGGTCAACACGCCGAGCCGATGAATAGCCTGGTAGATAGCGTTTTCCAGCGGCGGGATGGTCGCCCGGGTGGAGTCGAGCTGGGCTACGGCCCTTGAGGTATCGAGTTCCGTGCCGCGTCCGCTGTCGAGCCGAACGCGTGTGATTTCCAGGGTTTGCGCCTGGTTTTCGGCGTTCTTTTTGGCCACGGCCAGCTGGTTTTGCAAACCGCGCAATTCGAAGTAATTTCGGGCCACTTCGGCGATCAGGGTGACGCTGAGATCGCGCAGACTGGCTTCCTGCGCCTCGACTTCATCGCTGCTCGCTTCGACGTTGCGCCGTACGCGGCCAAAGAAATCGACTTCCCAGAAAGCATCGAAGCCGATATTGTAGAGTTTCAGCTGACGCGGTGCATAACTCAGGTTGTTTAATGCGCCTCTACTGCGTTTCTGCTCGGTGTAATTGGCGTGCGAGCTTACGATGGGGGCCAGATTCAGCCCCGCTTCCAGGTAGAGCGCTCGTGCCTCGCGCAGATTGGCGCGGGCTGTTTCAAGGTCGCGGTTATGCTGAATGGTCTGATCGACCAGCGCCGTCAGTTGCCGGTCATCGAACAGCGTCCACCAATTTACTTCCACGCCTTGCCCGGAGAATTCAGGATGGACGGCATGGGTGAAGGCCTGGGGCGCGTCGGTCGCGGGCATTTCGTAGTCCGGGCCGACTGCGCAGGCGCTCAGCAGCGTAGCGCCCAGCAATGTCATGACGGTGCGGAAGTGAGTTCTGTGCTGGATCATAGGTCGTTACCGGATGAGGGCTCTTGGGGCAGTATATGGCTGGTCTTGGGACGGGCCGGCCGCAGGCGCTGCGCCAAGGCCTGTACGGTCACATAGAAGACCGGCGTCAGCAGCAGGCCGAAAAAGGTCACGCCGATCATGCCGCTGAACACGGCCGTGCCCAGCAGGCGCCGTGATTCGGCGCCCGCGCCTTCAGCGACCACCAGCGGAAACACGCCCATGATGAAGGCGAACGAAGTCATCAAAATAGGGCGCAATCGGACCCGGGAGGCTTCCACGGCGGCCTCGAAGCGGTTGAGACCGCTTTCCTGCCGCTGCTTGGCGAATTCCACGATCAAAATCGCGTTCTTGCTGGCCAGGCCCACCAGTACGATAAAGCCGATCTGCGTCAGAATGTTGTTGTCCATGTTGCTGAGCCATATGCCGGTCATCGACGACAGAATGCACATCGGCACGATCAGGATGACCGCAAACGGCAAGGACCAGCTTTCGTACTGGGCCGCCAGCGCCAGGAATACAAAGATGACGCTGAGCGGGAAAACCAGCAGGGCCACGTTTCCGGCCAATACCTGCTGCAGGCTGAGCTCGGTCCATTCGAAGTCGAATCCCGGCGGCAGTTCCGCATCCATCAGCCTGGTCATGATGTCGATGGCCTGCCCGGAGCTGACCCCCGGCAACGTGCCGCCATTGATTTCCGCCGATGGGTACATGTTGTAGCGGGTAATCTTGTCGGGTCCGGTCATTTCCTTGACATCGACCAGCGAGCCTAGCGGCACCATGCCGCCTTGCAGGTTGCGCGTCTTCAATTCCGCGATGTCGCCGGGCTTCATGCGGAACTCGGAGTCGGCCTGCGCCATGACCTGATAAGTCCGCCCGAAGCGGTTGAAGTCATTGACATAGAGCGAGCCCAGATAGATCTGCAGGGTATCAAACACTTCCTTCAGGGGCACATCCATGGATTTGGCGCGCGTGCGGTCGACATCCAGGAACAATTGCGGCACGCCGGACCGGAAGGTCGTGAATAATCCCACCAGGCCGGGCTGCTGATTGCCCTGGGCGATCATTTCCGTAGTCGCGCGTTGCAATTCCTCGATGCCGGCATCGGTTCGGTCCTGGATCTGCAGTTTGAAGCCTCCCACCGAACCCATGCCCCGGATAGGCGGCGGCGCGAACACGGCGATATGGGCATCTTCGACCTGGGCCAGACGCTGCTGGAGGTTTTTGATGACGGCGTCGGCATGCAGGTTCTCGTGACCGGCGCGCTGTTCGAAATCATCGAGCCGGGCGAACATGGTGGCGACGTTGGACTGGCTGGAGCCGCTCAGGATCGAAAAACCGGCGTAGGCGTTCAAGTGTTTGACGCCTTCGGTATTCAGAATGATATCCGTGGCCTGCCGGACCACGGCCTGGGTGCGCGCCAGCGAAGCCGCATCGGGCAGTTGCGCGTACATGATCAGGTAGCCTTGGTCCTGCTGCGGGATGAAGCCGGTCGGGACTTTTTCGAAAGCCAGGAAATTCAGCCCGTTCAGTCCGACGTAAAGCACCAGCACGACCGCGGTCGTGCGGATCAGCCGGCCGACCAGACGCGAATAGCCTTCGCTGAAGCGGTCAAAAAACTTGTTGAAGCCGTTGAAGAACCAGCCCAGCAGGCGATCGATCACCCGTGTAAGTCTGTCTTTGTTGCCATGCGCCCGATCCAGCAGCAATGCGCACAACGCCGGGCTCAGGGTCAGCGAGTTGAAGGTCGATATGACCGTGGAAATGGCGATGGTCAGCGCGAACTGTTTGTAGAAAGCGCCCGACACGCCGGTGATAAAAGCGGTCGGCACGAATACCGCGACCAATACCAGAGATGTGGCGATGATCGGGCCTACGACCTCGTCCATGGCCTTGCGCGTGGCGTCCCGGGCCGACAGGCCCATGGCGATGTGGCGCTCGACGTTCTCGACCACGACGATGGCGTCGTCCACGACGATGCCGATGGCGAGGACCAGGCCGAACAACGACAACGTGTTCAGGGACAGGCCCATGGCCGCCATGACGGCAAACGTACCAATCAACGAGACCGGTACGGCGAGCAACGGGATGATCGTCGCGCGCCAGTTCTGCAGGAAGATCACGACCACGACCACGACCAGCAGTATGGCTTCGAACAGCGTCATGACCACCGCATTGATGGATTGCTGAATGAAGACAACGGTGTCGTAGACCATATTGTATTCAAGGCCTTCGGGGAAGCGCGTCTTCAGTCTTTCCATGGCCTCGACGACCGCTTCCTTGGTGTCCAGGGCATTGGAGCCCGGCAACTGGAAAAGGGCGAGGCCGACGGTGGGTTCGCCGTCCAGGAACAAGCCCGAGTTGTAGTCCTTGGCGCCCAGTTCGATGCGGGCCACGTCCTTAAGCCGCGTCACCTGTCCGTCGGCACCTTGCTTGATTACGATGTCGGCGAACTGCTCGGCCTCCATGAGCCGCCCCAGCGTGCTGACCGTGTATTGAAAGTCGGTATTTTCCTTCGACGGCTGTTGGCCGACCACGCCGGCCGCGACCTGGATATTCTGCTCACGGATGGCGTTGACCACATCGCTGGCGGTCAGGTTGCGCGCCGCCACCTGTTCGGGATTCAGCCAGAGCCGCATGCTGTAGTCGCGGGCGCCGAACACCAGGATTTCACCGACGCCGGGCAGACGTGCCAGGGTATCCTTGATTTGCAGCAGCGCGTAGTTGCTCAGATAAACGCTGTCGTAGCGCTTGTCGGGAGAGATCAGGTTGACAACCAGACTCAAGTCCGGGCTGCGCTTTTTGACGCTGATGCCTTGCCGCCGGACTTCTTCCGGCAGCTTGGGTTCAGCCAGCGCCACGCGGTTCTGTACCAGCACCTGGGCCTTGTCCAGGTCCGCGCCTGGCTTGAAGGTGACCGTAAGAGCCATGTTGCCGCTGTTGGTGGATTGCGAGGACATGTACAGCATGTCCTCGACGCCGTTGACTTCCTGCTCTATGGGCGTCGCCACGGTTTCGGCCACCACCTGGGCGTTGGCGCCCGGGTAGGTGGTGCTGATGACCACGGTGGGCGGTGCGATTTCCGGGTATTGGGCAACAGGCAGGGCGATCAGCGCCAGGCCGCCGACCAATACGATCAGGATAGACAAGACCGACGCGAAGATCGGCCGATCGATAAAAAAGTGGGTGAAGCGATTCATGGTTTATTGCTCTTTAATACGGGGCGGCGAGCGAGAGGCGTTCCGGATTCACCTTAATGCCTGGTCTGAGTTTTTGCAGGCCTTCGATAACGACCCATTCTTCGGGCTTGACCCCTTCCTTGATCACGCGAGACTGGCCAATGTGAGCCCCCAGGGTCACTGGACGGTATTCGACCTGATTATCTTGATTGACGACCCAGACGAAGCGTTGCGCCTGATCCGTGGCGATGGCCCGATCAGGCAACAGAATAGCCGGGTAGGGGGTGCTGCCGCGCACACGCATGCGCGCGAAAAAGCCGGGACTCAGCAAGTCATCCGTGTTGGGGAACACGCCGCGCAACGTTACCGTGCCGGTGGCAGTGTCTTCGCGCGGCGAAATGTAATCGAGCGTGCCCTGATGCGGGAAATCATCCTCGTCCGCCACGGCCAGCCGCACAGGCGTTTGCCCGGCGCCGATATGCTGGCCCAGGCGGCGATACTTCAGCACCGAGCGCTCATCCGCGTCCACGTAGACATAAACCGGGTCGGTAGAGACGATGAAAGTCAGCCGGGTGGCATCGGCGCCGCCGCCGTTGACCAGGTTGCCCTCGGTGATCAGTTCACGGCCGATGCGTCCGTCTATCGGCGCGCGCACCTTGGTGTAATCCAGGTTCAGCCGGGCTGTATAAACATTGGCTTCCGCGGACTGAACCGCCGCCACGGCCTCGCGCAAGCCTTTGCTGCGGGCGTCGTGCTCTTCTTCGGAAATCGCTTTGGCGCGGAACAGGCGTTTAGCCCGTTCCAGGTCGTTCTTGGCCAGTTCGTGCTTGGCCCTGGCCCGTTCCAGTTCCGCTTCGGCATAGTTCAGTTGGGCTTTGAAGGGCTTGGGGTCGATCAGGAATAACAGGTCGCCTTTCTTTACCTTTTCCCCGGCCTTGAAATTGACTTTCTCAAGATAGCCGCTGACTCGTGCGCGCACATCCACTGAACTGACGGCTTCGATGCGGCCTGTGTATTCGTCCCATTCGGTAACATCCTGAGCCAACGGTTGGGCGATTTTGACATTGGGCGCCTGGCCCTGCGCCATTTGGGCTTCCGGTCCGTTTTGCTCACCGCATCCGGCCATTGCCGCCAAGGCGACGAAGGCTAGCAGGCCTTGCCACATGCGTTGCATTGATCTTTTTGGCGGGCCTGATCGATGGATGACAGTCGACATGCGCATTGCTTTTTTCATCCCTTTTGCACCTTGTTCTTGAAAGGAAAAATAAATGGTAAAAAATATTACCGTTTAATTTACGGTATGATCGTTGCCCGAGTCAACAAAGTTTTAAGAGTGCACACATGATTAAATGCGGACGGCCACGCAAGGGCGAGGAATCCCAGAGTCGAGATCGATTATTGGATTCCGCCCTCAGGCTTTTTTTGGAACATGGTTATGGAAGTGTGAGTCTGGAAACCGTTGCCAAGGATGCGCATGTGTCAATGCGCACCATTTACAATCAATTCGGCGGCAAGGCCGGATTGTTCGGCGCCGTCATAAAGCGTTGCAGCGATCCGTTTGTGACTGTGCTGTTGGAGGATGGGATCCTGGAAGGTCAGCCGGAGGACGCTTTAGCCGCCTTCGCCAGTCAGTTTCTGTACGGCATCACGCGACCCGATGCGGTACGCATACGCGCCATATTGATCGGTGAATCGCTAAAGTTTCCCGATCTCGCCATGCAATTCTATGAACAAGGGCCGCAGCGCACATTGGATCATCTCAGGCAATTTTTTGCCCGCCATCAACGGCTTGGCTATTTCGCCATCATGGATCCCCATTTTCTCGCCGAGCAGTTCCTGGGCGCATTGCGCGGTGAACGGATTCTGAAACTGCAGCTGGGTTTAGAGCCTACACCTGATGAGGCACAAATCAATACATGGGCGCGGCAGGTTACGACTTTATTTCTGCAGGGCTGCCTGACCGTCAGGCGGGAAAAATAGTTTACGCCTTCAGTATTACTGGATTTGAATAGCCCGAAGGCCGTGTCGGCATAAGAGGCAAGACTGAAAAGAAAAATCTCCCAAGGCAGGATGCCCTGGGAGTCATCCAATGACTACTTTGAAAAGTAGTCCAGATGGAGCACGTTAAGGGGAAAAACTCAATAATTAGATTCGTTTGGCGTTTTTTAGTTTAAGGTTCATGGCCAACACTGTTGGCAACAGCCGTAGATGCAAGCAACGTGGATGAGATTATGCAGTCGCCCGAAACAATCCCGAAAAACTCCGTTACCAAATCACTCCAGTAACAAATAGCCTTGGATGCTTCGTTCATTCTCAGTCCTTTTATATACGGTCAGAATCTGTTTTTGAAAGTCTTGATGCGACTATACGGATAGATTGGATAATTAACAATGAGCCAAAAAGAACATGGATCGTTTCTTTTATTGCAGTAGTCGTGCGATAAACATTAATGCCTTTAGAGTAGATCGGTTTTATTCGGGCGATGAAATCAATGCCAAACAGTCTGGTCTAATTTTTTGACATTACCCCATTTGCGCACAGACGGTTTTCTATCCTGTTTACCGCGCTAGAAAAAACGATATCGGGCGGATTGTCATTAGTTATTTTCAGAACTGATTTGCAATATAAAGGTAGGTGCCGAATCGACATGATGGATTCGCCGAGAACATTTGCATCCTTGGTCAAGCAGCATTCCTATAAAGGCAAAAAGGCAGCCCCATTGTGCAGCTTTTCATTTTTTCTCGGGGCCGGTTTTCCTAAATCGTGGGATGAAAGATTTCCGCTGGAAAACCAGTTGTTCGAATTCAAGTATCAGGAATGGAACCCGTGCGGCAGGGCTTTGGAGCAGTTTCTTATGCTCAATAACTACCAAACCCACAAACTGGATATTTCTCCCGAGCTTTTTAAGGATATAGTTTATCAGATAGGCATGATGAAAAAATATGCCTCTGTCAGGTCCAGATATCTTGATGAACAGAATATCGCTATCGTCGAAAACGAGCTCAAGGCGCTGATCGTTAAGAAATTTAAAAACACGGCGCCTTTATATGCTTTCAATCAGGATCTGAACAAGATTTGTTTTGATGCCCCATTAACCGATGAACAGGATACTATCCAGCAGCTCTTCTTACGGCTGTTCAAGGACTCTGACGGCGCCGAACGGTTGCCCGAAGGCATCCGGCCGCACTTTATTACCACCAACTATGATGCCGCTATTGAGGCCATTCTGGACAATTGTGCCGGATCGAATGGTTCGTTTCTGCGCTATACCTATCGGGGGATTACGCCGAGACAGTGTTCCGGTGAAAACAGCGGTACGGCGATACACGTTCATGGACTGGTCAATAATCTGCTAAAAATCAACGGCGGCTTTGAGATTTATGAAACAGCTGCCGGCTACGAATTTGACTACAGCGAAAGAGACTTTCACAGCTTGAAATTAAATCCGCCGCAGATCATGCTGCCCTCGCATGAGCAGGATTATCAGCAAAAATATTTTCAGGCCATCTTTCCCAAAGCGATCCGGCTACTGCAGGAGTCGATCGTGTTAGTCATCGTCGGCTACAGCCTGCCGGAAGAAGACGCGTTGGTGCGGTTGATGCTCAAGCAGTTCGCGGAAGACCGCAGCGACGGTTATAACAAGACAGTGTTCTACATCGATCTGGCTATCGACGATACGCAAATAGGCCGCATCAATGAAATCTTCCACCATACCGGCGAACGAAAAGGCTTAACCGTTATTTCTTATACCGGCAAGTTCTCCGCCTGGGCAAAAGCGGTATTGGAGGCTCTGGATTGATCAACTGAATGGGCCGATGCCGAGGCCGCGCCATCGATCGCATTCGTGCGCACAATACCGGGCTTATTTTTATCCGCCCGCATTTAAAGATGCCTGCAATTTGCCATTAATTGAATATTCGTTATATAACATTCGGTTATTCCATGCAGACCGGATGTCGCGAAATAGCTAATGAAAAGATTTTTTTTATTGATGATCAAGCTTTGGCGGCAACAGCTGAAGCTCTACTTTGCCGCTGCGATTGTTGGGGCATTAATCGGCATTTTCATTTTGGCGCCGAGCTACGACTATATCAATTCGCACGAGCGGGCGGCCGATCCCGTCTCGTCCATTGAATATGTCCTGAGTCAAGTCAAGGACATGCTGATGGGGCGGGTGGCGCCGAATAATCTTATCGTATTCTATGCGGAAATCGGCGCAATGTTGGGCTTGTTATCCCTGGGGCTATACAGGGTCTTGCATCAGCGCTTATTACGCATCGAACAATTAAAATTGGAGCTTGATAAGGATTTGCCTTCGATTATCAGGCAAGGGGAGGGCCCGTTGCTGGAATTCAAGTCTTCATTTCGCTGGGATATGGCGGAGTCGCGCATTAACCGGGCTCTTGAAGGTGTGGTGTTGAAAACCCTGGCCGGTTTTTTGAATAGTCATGAGGGCGGCACATTGCTGATCGGCATTGCCGATAACGGTGAAGTGGTTGGCCTTGAAAAAGATTATCAAACGCTTAAAAGACAGGATCAGGATGGCTTCGAACAAACTATCATGACGGCCATTTCGACGAATCTGGGCGCCGATCTTTGTTCTTTCGTGCATGTTTTATTTCATGTCATTGACGGCAAGGAAGTTTGCCGCCTTATCGTTTCGCCTTCTATCAGGCCCGTGTTCTTTAACCAGGGCAACACGCCAAAATTTTATGTCAGAACTGGCGGCGGCACGCGCGATCTGAATATTCAGGAGGCATTGGGCTATATTTCCGGCAGATGGAAGCATGCGCAATGATTCAACCTCCTTGGCGTTTCTTATGGCTAACGCTCATTATTTAGAAAAAAAGTCCACTTCATCGGGTTTGGCATAATCGACGCCGACGCTGATCACGAAGCTCGAGACCTCTTCAATATTCATGTTTGACTTGACGACCTTGTCCTTGTGAACCATGACGGTAAAGCCGGAGGTGGGGTTGGGGGAGGTTGGAATATACAAAACATAGCTGTCATTTATACGATTGGTGACATAAGCCGGCACCCACATGCCGTCTTTAGGGTACTCGACATAAACAATTTCACGGACTTGAGGGTCTTTGGTCGTGAAAAACAACCGGATCAGCTTTCTTGTGACCCGATAAATGCTGCCGATAATGGGGATACGCTGGATCAGTCCTTCCAGATAATACAGCAAATGCGCTCTGTCATGCTTGAGCAGTTTGCCGAAATAAGCCAGTAACGCGATGGCCACCATAAACAAAGCAATGGTCACCAGCGGGTTTTCGTATTGGCCATGGACGAGTAATACAAAGTCCGCCAATAAATGTTCAACATAGATAACAATCTGAAATACTAGGGCTATCGGGAGAAACGCGGCCACGCCGATCAGTACGTAATCTATCAACAGTTTAAGTTTGTCTTTCATGGTTGTTTCCTTATTTACCGTTATAATGAAGCGCTTTTTCATCTTAACGCTATTGTCAATTATGGGCTATACCATCTAGGTTTTTGTCAATCATAAACCGGTATTTGGATTTCATGCGGTCTTTATTATCCCAGACAAGTTTCCGCAAGAGGACAGAAACTTCATTGCGCATTTTTTTAGTCCGGTTCAGATTTTGCATGGTGTTATGAAATATCTTCATCCTGCTAACCCCCCAGAGTCAACGCAACCAAGGCATTTGCCTTGCAAACCATTCTGAGTATCACCGGGCTTGCCGGACAGGTAAAGATAGCCGGCATCATCGCGGCGGCAATAACAGGTAAAAATCCATCGCTGTGCTCTGCGGGCATAGCGCAAGGGTATGTCTATGCAGTAGAGCGATGCTTGTCATGTTCGGAAGACGACTGTGCCATTTTAATTGCTGGCCTGGGTCTGCCTTGTGGTCAGGAGTTCCGATCAGGCTACGGCTGTTTAGCGATGAGGTATATAATTTTTGACGACTCATCCGTTTGGCCGCACAATCATATAATCAGACATGCAAGTGACTGTTTTTGAATAGTTAAAAACAGTCTTGATGTTCTTCACGGATTGCTCCGCGAGGTGTAGAGCCATCACAAGCGAACCATCAGGGAGATCTGGCTCAAACCAAAATGCAGGCTGTTGAATTCAAAACAACTCGCTGCGATTAAAACATTTTTATTAACAATTATTTGTATCACTATTTATTGAAATTATTCGAATATAACAGGATATGTAATACATGATGGAATTAATTTGGGTGGGCTCGGCTTATCTCATCGGCATGATCGCCAATCGTTTATCTTTTCCGCCGCTGGTCGGTTATTTGGCTGCAGGCTATATTCTGCACGCCATGGGCGTGGAATCCGCACAAACCCTGACACATCTGGCGGATATCGGCATCGAGTTACTGCTGTTCACGGTAGGCTTGAAGCTTAAATTAAGTTCCCTTGTGCGGCGCGAAGTGTTAAGCGTCGGCGGCTTGCATTTAGCGCTGGTAACCGGTTTTTCCGGCTTTGTTTTTCTGTTATTGGGCGAACAGATGACCGGCGGTTTGATACTGGGCGCGAGCTTGGCTTTCTCCAGCACCGTGCTTGCGATCAAGGTGCTGGAGGACAATGGCGAGCTTTCTTCCCTGCATGGCCGGGATGTGCTCAGCATTCTGATTTTTCAGGATATCGTAGCGATCGTGTTGCTGGCTTTTGCCGACGGCAGACAGCCCTCGTATTGGGCCTTCGCGCTATTGCTTGTGCCGTTGCTGCGTCCGCTGGCGCATCGCTTGCTCACATATACCCGTGCTAATGAGCTAAAGCTGCTGTTGGGTGTCTCTCTGGCACTCGCCGGAGGGGTAACATCTGAAAACGTCGGCATTTCACCCGATATCGGTGCCTTGCTGATGGGCGTGATGCTGTCTGCTCACCCTGAAATCGACGAACTTACCAGTAAACTTTGGGGGCTCAAGGAAGTCTTCCTCGTGGCGTTTTTCCTGCAAATCGGTCTGTCCGATCTGCCGAATACCGACCAAGTCATCGACGCGCTTGAATTACTGCTAATCTTGCCGCTGCAGGGACTCTTGTTCTTCGTATTGTTTTTGCTGGCCGGATTACGTGCGCGCACCGCCTTCATTTCATCGCTGGCTTTGATGACCTATAGCGAGTTCGCATTGATCACGACCGGTGCGGTAGTGAAAGCGGGCTTGTTAGCGCCGGAATGGAACGCCACCATCGCCTTGGCCGTAGCCGGATCGCTTGCGGTCGCGGCGCCGTTGAACCGGTATTCGCATCGCCTGTTTTCATGGCTTGAGCCCGTGCTGGTCCGTTTCGAGAAGAAAACCTGGCATCCGGACCGACTTCCCGAGTCCATCGGCGCGGCGGAATGGCTGGTCGTAGGCATGGGCCGTACCGGACTTTCCGCCTATCTGACCCTGCATCGGCAGGAGAGGCGGGTCGTCGGCCTGGATGCCGACCCGACCGTTCTGGAAAGTCTGCTGGCCGAGGGGCGACGCGTAATTTACGGCGATGCCGGCGACCCCGAGCTCTGGTCGGGACTAGCCTTGAACAAGGTCAGAGGCATTATTTTAACGCTGCCTGAATTTGATGCGCGTTGCTGGGCTGTGAGCCAGCTCAGGAAGAATGGCTATTCAGGGCAGATAGGAACAATTTGTTATCATGCCGAAGAGGAAGAGCAATTGGAGCAGCTCGGAGCGAATTTTATTATCCATCCGCTGGTTGAGGCCGGCAATCAGTTGGCCCGGCAAATAGTTGAGTCCCAAGCCGGGTTCAATGCCTTGGGTAATCAGATGATCAAGAGCGCATCTGCGGGTGATCCCTGCATTGAAACGGCCCCTTGTGCTTTCAGTGAAGAAGCCGTGCCGCTGGAGCAGGAAGGCGCCGAAAAGGTTGTTATCCGGCAAGATTGAGCGAGAGCGAAACAGGAAGCTGTCGAGAATCGCTAGCTTTAGATGTCAGCTCCGTGTGGATCGGCGTTATTTTCTGCTGGTGACGATGGCGGTCAGCCTGGTCGCCTCGCCGCATAGCTGCATGGCTTATTCGCCGATTTCCGGCACGCCATGCGGCGCGAACGTACAGGCAGCGGATTGAATGCCGCTCATCAAGGTAAGGTTGTGCCGATGCTCGTCGGCCAAAACAATATCCAAATTCCACTAAAAAGGAAATCGTACACTTACCGAGTCAAGAGACGGCTTCCGCTGCTGTCTGGGCTTCCTGTCCGGTTGGTTTTTTCAGGCAGAAGAAAAATAAAAATTGACCCGCTGATGAAATTTATATATGGTTATCCATATATTTATAACTGAAATCCCCATGATGACACCAGCTCAATTTTTTAAATCCCTGTCTGACGATACGCGCTTGCGCTGTGTGACGTTGCTGCAAAAAGAGGGAAAGCTCTGCGTTTGCGAGCTGACAGCGGCGCTGGGTTTGTCCCAACCCAAAATTTCGCGGCATCTGGCGCAATTGCGTCAATGCGGTCTGTTGCAGGACAGCCGCGAGGGGCAGTGGGTTTATTACCAGATCAATCCGAAACTGCCTGACTGGGCGTTTCCGATTCTGGAAAACGCGCTAATGGCTGTCAATAAAAACGGCCAGTTTGAAAAGGACCTCGAGCGCTTGCATGACATGGAGTGCCGGCCTGAAATAGCGGCATGCGGCTGATTTAGTTTCATCGAAATATATGCTTATTCGTATATCAGTTTAAGGATATTTTTATGAAAAGACTCGATATGCTCCCTGCAACAGTAAGCCTCGATCAGATACACAGGCCATGCCGTTTTACCCGGAACCTGACTGGCGCCGGCGGCGCTGCAAAACGTCCGATATGCCTGAAAGTCGGGCTGGACCGCATAATCAACCTACAACCTAAAGTTTTAAGGAGAACCTTTATGACAAGCCTAGTATTCGACCCCGTGCTGTACCGCGGCATGGAAGATAACAACATGGCGATGGAGCAGGAGAGAAAACATGTCTGATTCATTGAATGATTTACCCAATATTGAGCGCGACCTGTTCCGTATCCCGGATCCGGAGCAGTTGCGGCCGGCGAATCCTTCCACGCATGCCCCGCGTTTCCTGATGCTGTACGGCTCCTTGCGTGAGCGTTCCTTCAGTCGCTTGCTGGCCGAAGAAGCCGCCCGACTGCTTCGAGCCATGGGCGGCGAGGTGCGGATCTTCAATCCCAGCGGCCTGCCGCTGCCTGACGATGCACCTGAGAGTCATCCCAAGGTGGTGGAACTACGGGAACTGACTCAGTGGGCCGAAGGCATGGTCTGGTGCTCGCCGGAACGCCATGGCGCCATGACCGGCATCATCAAGACACAGATCGACTGGATTCCTTTGTCCCTGGGGGCCGTGCGCCCAACCCAGGGGAAGACCTTGGCGCTGATGCAGGTGTCGGGTGGCTCGCAGTCCTTCAACGCCGTCAATCAGATGCGCGTCCTGGGGCGCTGGATGCGCATGCTCACTATTCCCAATCAGTCGTCGGTCGCCAAGGCCTTTCTGGAATTTGACGATAACAACCGGATGAAACCGTCCGCTTATTACGATCGGGTCGTCGATGTGATGGAGGAACTGTTTAAGTTCACGCTACTGACCCGGGATGTGGCGCCTTATCTGGTTGACCGCTACAGCGAACGCAAGGAAAGCGCCGAGGAACTGTCCCGGCGGGTTAATCAACGGGTAATCTAGTCAGACCATGCTGCCGGAACGTGACTGTTATTTTTAATTTTATGTTTTTTGGAGACTCCAGATGAAACTCATTCAAGTATTCGATCCCGCGTTGTGCTGCAGCACCGGCGTCTGCGGTGTTGATGTCGATCAGCAATTGGTCGATTTTTCCGCCGACATGAACTGGGCGAAAGAACAGGGCGCACAAATCGAGCGTTTCAACCTTGCACAGCAGCCCACGGCCTTTGCGGAGAACGCTGTCGTCAAAGGTTTTCTTGAACGCTCCGGCGCGGAAGCGCTGCCGCTGATTCTGGTCGGTGGCGAAGTGGCTTTGGCTGGCCGTTACCCCAGTCGTGCGGAATTGGCCGAATGGCTAGGTCTCGCTGTGGCTTCCTCGATTTTTACGGAACAGGTCGCCGAACTCGTGGCCATCGGCGCTGCTATCGCCGCCAATTGCGAACCTTGCTTTAAATACCATTACGACCAAGCGCGTAAACTCGGCGTCAGCAACACGGATATGCGCCGAGCTGTGGATCTTGCCCAGATGGTCAAGGATACACCCGCCCGGGCCATGCTGGATATTGCCCAGCGCTATCTCGGGCCGCAAGTTTTGCCCCATGCTGAGGTGAAAGCGAGCCCATGTTGCAGCACAGCTTCGGTCATCACCGTTTGATAAAAAATGCCATGTGTGTCTATCCGAGCGAGATATTAGGAGTCGCCCATGAAATTTCTTGACCAGCCGCCGCGCTTCCTGTTTTTTACCGGCAAAGGCGGGGTGGGAAAAACCTCGATTGCCTGCGCCACGGCGATACAACTCGCGGAAGCCGGACGGCACGTGCTGCTGGTCAGTACCGATCCGGCATCCAATGTGGGGCAGGTGTTCGGCATCGGCATCGGCAACAAAATCACCGCGATTGTCGATGTGCCGGGTCTGGCTGCCCTGGAAATCGACCCGCAGGCGGCGGCCCAGGCGTATCGCGACCGGATCGTCGGCCCGGTGCGCGGGCTATTGCCGGATGCGACGGTAAAAGGCATTGAAGAACAGCTGTCTGGCGCCTGCACGACCGAAATTGCCGCCTTCGACGAATTCACCGTGCTGCTGACCGAATCGGCGTTGACGGCCGGCTATGACCACATTGTTTTCGATACCGCGCCCACCGGCCACACCATCCGTCTGCTGCAACTACCCGGTGCCTGGAGCGGCTTTCTTGAGGCGGGCAAGGGCGATGCCTCCTGCCTCGGCCCCCTGGCCGGCCTGGAAAAGCAGCGGGAGCAGTACAAGGCGGCAGTGGATGCGCTGGCCGATGAGGCCCGCACCCGGCTGATCCTGGTGGCCCGCGCCCAGCAGGCCACCTTGCGCGAAGTCGCCCGCACGCATGAGGAGTTGGCCGCGATCGGCCTGTCCCAGCAATATCTGGTGATCAACGGCATCCTGCCACACGCCGAAATCGACAAAGATCCACTGGCCGCGGCCATACACGAGCGTGAGCAGGCCGCGCTGAAGGCCATCCCGGAAATGTTAAAAACACTGCCTTGCGATCAGGTCATGCTGAAACCGTTCAATCTGGTCGGCGTGGAAAACCTGCGCCAGCTGTTGCTGGATACGCCCGTGCAAGGGGAAGCCAGGGTGGCTGTCCCGGCCGAGCTCGACGTACCCAGCCTTTCCGAGCTGGTTGATGATATCGCCAAAGACGGTCATGGCCTCGTGATGCTAATGGGCAAAGGCGGCGTGGGCAAAACCACGCTGGCCGCTGCGGTCGCCGTGGAGCTGGCGCATCGCGGCCTGCCGGTGCATCTGACGACCTCCGATCCGGCCGCGCACCTGGCCGAAACGCTGAACGGCGCGCTCGACAACCTGACCGTCAGCCGCATCGACCCGGAAGAGGAGACCGAGCGCTACCGCCAGCATGTGCTGAAGACCAAAGGCGCCAAGCTCGATGCCCAGGGCCTCGCCCTGCTCGAAGAAGACCTGCGCTCGCCCTGCACCGAGGAGATTGCGGTATTCCAGGCGTTTTCCCACATCATCCGCGAAGCGGGCAGGCAGTTTGTGGTGATGGATACCGCACCCACCGGCCACACCCTGCTGCTGCTCGATGCGACCGGCGCCTATCACCGTGAGGTGACGCGCCAGATGGGCAAGTCCGGCCTGCATTACACCACGCCGATGATGCAATTGCAGGATACCCGGCGGACCAAGGTGCTGATCGCCGCGCTGGCCGAAACCACGCCGGTTCTGGAGGCCGCCAGCCTGCAGGACGACTTGCGCCGGGCCGGCATCGAACCCTGGGCCTGGATCATCAACATGAGCGTCGCCGCGGCCGAGCCTGAATCATCCCTGCTGCGCCGGCGCGCCGCCAACGAGCTGCGCGAGATCGACGCCGTGGCCAGTCGTCATGCCCAACGCTATGCGGTCGTGCCGCTGTTGAGGGAAGAACCGGTAGGCACAGAACGCCTGCGTATGCTCATCAATCCGCAGGCTTAGGGAGATGTTGATCCGAGATTTCATCTCCCGAAGAAGTTAGGAACGGGAATGAAATAAGACCCGCAATTGAGGCAGGATTTCTGTTCCTATTCAACGACTTGTATGATTAAAACCAAGCAACTTAACGCGTTTTCATTAGAATAGGAATTCTAGTGAAAAAAGGCTGAGGTAGACCGACACGACTTAGGTGTATTTAATAACATCGTCATGCAGCAAAGATCGCTTCAGCCTACTTTTTAAAACTCGAACAGTTGTCAGGAACACGTTGTGATTCCGTATTTTACAAGAATGAGTGCTAAAGGTAATTATTATGTCAGACCCTATAGAGGTTCAATCAGCGCCTATCAAAAAATTGCAGATGATTGGTGTTGATGTTGCTAAACAAAAGCTTGATGTCTCTGTTGACGACAACACCGCTCTAACAATTGATAATCATGA